>DATNLV010000255.1:0-10740 GCA_035602665.1 Bryobacteraceae bacterium
GGCCGGAACAATCGCGGCATTCGCCACAATCTTGCCCTGCCACGAATTCAGTGTCGAGACCCCCGGCCTGGGCTGTCCCGTGGGCCAGGTCGTGAGGTAGCCCAGGTATCCCGCGGGCACCACCGTGGCGTTCAATGAGTAAGCCATCGCCGCCACCGGAACGCTGCACGGGCCTAGAGGGATGGGGAAGTCGCGGCTGTCGTTGGTCTGCATCCCAGGCCCGCCAAACTCACCCGTCGCGCCCCGTGTGTCCGCGACGCGGCAAGGCGTCTTCGGATAGAACGAGTAGGAAATCCTGGTGGGACTAACCATGGGCGCCGCGAAGTAACCGTTGATATCCAGAATGAGTTCGGTGGGATCGGTGGCGAAAACGTCGACCGAGCCACCGGTGCCCGCCGGGACGATCGCCGCGTTCGCCACCACCGTCCCGCCGAACGAGTTCAGGGTTGAAACCAACGGCTTCCCCTGTCCCGAGGGCCACAGCGTGAGATACGAGAGAGGTCCCGATGGCACCACGGTCACATTGAGCGCGTATGCCTGAGCGTCGGCCGGAACGGCGCAGGGGCTCTGGCGGATCGCGAAAGTCCGGGTGGCGTGAATTCCGGCCAGCGCCGGCCCGCCCAATACGCCATCGGGGTTACGCGTATCCACAACGCGACACGGCGTCACGGGAACAAACTGCAGCCCAGGCGCCGGACCGCCTGTCGTGAAGGACCACAGGGCGGAACTCGTTGTGCCGCCACTGTTCCGCGCCACAACCTTCCAATAGTAGACTGAGTTCTGGTTCAGCGACCCCGGGCCATAGCTGGTCCCGGTGATCGTCGCCACAATCGGCAGCGAAGCGAGCGTGCCGAAGTAAACGTCATAGGAAGTAGCGCCGGCCGCGGCATCCCACGTAAGGACCGGCGATGTCGAAACGCCGGTAGTGGTATTGGTCGGGGACGTCAGATTCGGGAAACCCGGCTGTCCCAGCGCGGGGTACACTCCAAAGGCTGCAACCAAGAAGACGAAGCGCCACGTCTTGCGCACCTTGCTACCTCCTGTTCGACCGGCGCTCTCGCAGCGCCGCGTCCTGACTTCCAGGCGGTAAGTCAAGCCGGTCGGGCAACAGCCACTATACCAGCCCCGCGCCCCTATGGGACAATCAGGTCTTTGTTGATCGCCACGCCCAGCCCCGGACCCTGCGGCAAATTCAGAAAGCCTTCCTGGTCCACCAGCGGTGGGTTCTCCATGATCGCGAACCCATTGGTATACGCCGCGACCGGCGGGTCGTGCAGCAGTTCGATCCACGGCGCGTGCGGCCAGGATGCGATGGCGTGCAGTTGGGCGATGGTGCCGAGGTTGCCGCCGCCGTGGTGCGGAATCACTCTCTTGTTTCGCGCCTTGGCCAGGTCCGCGATTTCGCGAAAGCCCGTGACGCCGTCGGCCACCATAACATCGGGCTGCAGGATGTCATAGACGTTCTGTTCCAGCATCCACCGGTATTCGTGCACGCCGCGATTGTTCTCTCCGCCCGCGATTGCAATCTCCGTCCGGCGGTTCAACTCGGCCAGTTCATCGAACGCATAGCGCGGCCGCGGTTCTTCGAGCCACACGCAGTCCAGGCGTTCCAGTTCCCGCGCGGTCTCCAACGCGCGGCGGAAATCCCACCGCACGCCCGGTTGCCACGTGCCGAACGACTGCGCCTGGTTGGCATCCACCATGATCGACATGTCGTCCCCTACCGCTTTGCGAACCGCTTCAACCAAACTCACGTCTTCTCGCAGCGTCTGATAGTGCGCGCGTAGCTTGATCGCCTTCCAACCTTGCGACTTGAGTTGGACCGCCATGCGGACCCTTTCCTCCGGCGTTGAGAGCTGGACCATGCTGGCGTAGGCCGGCACGCGGTCCTTCGCCGCGCCCCACAGCTTGTAGAGTGGTTGCCCGGCGGCTTTGCCGGCAAGGTCCCACAGCGCAATCTCCAGGCTCGAAACCGTGCGCGGGCTGCCTGCGTAGTAGCGCAGCGGACCGGCCAGTTGCTCGATGTCGAATGGATCCTTGCCGGCGAGCTGCGCCTTGGCCGCTTCGAGCGCGCCGCTCTCGATCGCGGGCCCGATGCCCGAGAGTCCCTGATCGGTCAGAACCTCGATGACCGACCCGCCGCCGATCCGATGCGTGCTCACCGTTCCCGGATTCCACGCCGCTTCCATCTGCCCGGTTTCGCGAACGGTCTTCAGGTTCACGACCCGTATGTCGGTGATCTTGAGCCGGGCGGCGGACCGCAACTGCGGCATCAGCGCTACCGCAGGCACGGACTTCAGAAAGTCTCGTCGAAGCATAAGAGGCCCTCCAGCGAGAGCGTACCAGGAATTGCACCCGAGTATTCACGATCGCGCCTGCCCGCCCGCCGCGCGCGTCAACACCGGTCTATCCTGGAACTGATGGGCGTGGGCGTTCAGCGCATTCTCTCAGCGGCGGCGTCGTTGATGGTCTCGACCGCGTGTCTTCACGCGCAGGTGGGCGGCTGCGACACCTTGCCCGCTACGAAGCCTGAAGACATCGACGCCCTGGCGAGCGCCGGCCTCGCGCAGTCACGCGCGGAGCAATACGACGCCGCGGCGGCCTGCTACCGCAAGGTCCTGGCGATTGACGCCAGAATTCCCCAGATCCAGCTCAACCTCGGCCTGGCCGAGTTCAAGAGCGGACACTTCCGCGAAGCCACGGGGCCGTTTCAGACCGTCCTCGATCTCGACCCCAAGAACATGCAGGCGCGGACCCTGCTCGGCATGACGTACTACGGCAGCCGTATGTTCAAGGACGCCGCCGCGAACCTCGAGATCGCGCTCGCCGCCGACCCGGAGAACACGAAGCTTCACTACTACTTCGCCGAGAGCCTGTTGTCTTCGGGCGACTATCAGCGTTCGTTGAAGGAGTTCGAGTGGCTGGAGCGCCACGACCCCGATTCCGCCGCCACGCACGTGCTGAGCGCGCAGGCGCTGGACGGCCTCTCCCGCCCGGAGGAAGCGATCCTGGAACTGAAGGCCGCGCTCGCGCAATCCCCGGCCGAGCCCAACGCGCATTTCGGCATCGGCTTCATCTACTGGACCCAGCAAAAAGACGATGACGCCGAACGCGAATTTCGTCTGGAACTGGACCACGATCCAGCCAATGCGCAGGCGTGGGCCTGGCTGGCCGACGTCCTGATCCGCCGCAACGACTTTGAGAAGGCGAGGCCGCTCATCGACAAGGCGCTGTCCATCGACCCGCGCGTCCGCATCGCGCATCTCGATCTCGGAATCTGCTTGGCGCAGGATAAACAGTACGACCGCGCCATTGAGGAGCTCAAGGAAGCGATACGCCTCGACGATGCGAAAACCGATGCCCATTTTCGCCTCGCGCGCGTGTACAAGGAGGCGGGCAAACCTGCCGAATCCGCCGCCGAGCTGGACATTGTCCGCCGGTTGCGCGACCAGAAGAACGAGGACAACCTGCAGAAGGTGACCAGCCCGCCGCCGGAGTTCCAGCCTGGCAAGTAGCTCGCTGCCGGCGCTTGCCTAGCGCCGTTTCCCCGCGCGGGGCTTCGCGATACTTTGCGCCTTCATCGCGGGCTTTCCCTCTTCGATCACGTAGAACTGATCGGCCTTGACGCCATGGAACTCCTGCCGGAGCCCGGTCGGCCAGGTCACTTCGACACTGTCGATGCGCGTGCTCTGCCCCAGCCCGAAATGCGCGCGCAGATCGCTTTGCGAAACGTAGCTGCCGCCCGCGGCGATCTCGCGCATCTGGGAAATGCCGCCGGCCTTCACCCGGATTCGCGATCCCAGGGCATCCCGGTTGCTCCGCGTGCCCACCAGTTTGAAGCTCACGAAGTGATTGCTTCCCCCGCCGCGGTTACGCAGGATCGACGGCGGGTCGTCGTTATTCCCCACGACAATGTCCTCGTGCCCGTCGTTGAACAAATCGGCAAACGCGGCGCCGCGCCCCAGGTGGGGTACCGAAAAGCCGTTCCCGTGGGCTTGCGCGTCCGCGGTCACGTCGGTAAACGTGCCGTTGCGATTGTTGTGGAACAGCAGATTGATCTGCTTGTAATGACCCTTTACGGTCGAACTTTCGACGCCCTGATACACGTGCCCGTTGGCGATGAACAGGTCCACCCAGCCGTCGTTGTCGAAGTCGGTGAAGCCGCCTCCGAAGCTCAGGAAGCGCGCGGTGATGGTGGCGATGCCGGCCTTGCGGCTGACTTCTTCGAACGTCCCGCCTCCCGTATTGCGCCACAGATGGTGGGGCACCTCCGCGAAGTCGGAAACGTAGAGATCCAGCAAACCGTCGTTGTCGTAGTCGCCCACCGAGAGGCACATGGCCGCCATGGTGCCGCCGTCCTCGTTCAACCCCACGCCCGCCGTCAGGCCCGACTCGGTGAAAGTGCCGTCGTGGTTGTTGCGATAGAGGTAAATCTCCATGCCATCGTTGGCGGCAAACAGATCCGGCCAGCCGTCGTTGTCGTAGTCGGATGCAATCACCGATAAGTTCTTACCGTTGGGCTGATAGATCTTCGAGGCCTTGGTGACGTCAGTGAACGTGCCGTCGCCGTTGTTGTGATAGAGCACGGCCGGGCTGCCGCGATATTGGCCGGGCGGGCAACTCGATTCCGCCTCGGCGATCATGCAGGTCTGCTTCACCTCCGGGCCGAAGTCGACGTAACCGCCGACGTACAAGTCGAGGTACCCGTCGCGGTCGTAGTCGAAAAACGTAGCGCCCAGGTGCAGGCGGGTGCCGGACTCGGTGCCGTCTACGTGCGCCTTCGCGGTGACGTCGCTGAAGGTGCCGTTCCCGTTGTTGTGATACAGCACGTTCTTGCCGTACTGCATGACATAGAGATCGGGGTAGCCGTCGTTGTCGTAGTCGCCAACCACGCAGCCCAGCCCGTAGCCCGTGCCCGGCACGCCGGCCTTTTCGGTGACGTCCGTGAACGTCCCGTCGCCGTTGTTCCGGTACAACGCGTTGCGAGCCACCAGGCCGCGCCCGTAGAGATCGCGCGCGCTCACCAGGTAGATGTCCGGCCAGCCGTCCCCGTCGAAGTCGAACACGCAGACCCCCGGACCGGCTTCGTCCATGATATTGGCGACGCCCTTGTTGCCTTTCAGGTGCACGAAGCCGACGCCCGCCTGCTTCGTGATGTCATCGAAGCGCGGCGTGGAGCTGTCGTCGGCGGCGGCGCCGGCAAACGCCGTGGCCAGGAGTGTCATCCCCACCACAACGCAGGCCGGACTCAGCAGCCGGACCGGAGACAGCCTTCTGTTTAGGTAGGATTGGATTCGAGACAAGCCAACACTCATCGACCTGGGCCACCGCTCTCGAGCACGGTTGGGAAACGTTTCCCGACCCGCGCCCAGCTGCGCATCGCCAATTATCTCACGCGCGAGCACCCATCCACTATCTGCTGTCACCACCGGGTGCCGGCGTCGAGTTATATGAGAAACCATAATTTCGAATATCTTGAGTTACATATTTTGAGCACGGCGCGGAAACGTCTATCTTCGAGTTAGTGACCGCGATGAAAACGTTCTCGGTGCCTCCCGGCGGCAGCAGAACACCGCCCCGAGCGTCCTGCCCGGGCGGCCTCTGCGACCTGAATTACTACGGTCGGGCGCAACGTGGAAACGTATCCAGTTACACTCTCGAAATTACTAGCGCCGGAAGCGTCTGATCGGAGGTTCGAATGATCGGCCCGGGCTCGGTGATTAAGCGAGCGGAGGGGGGCTAAGAGTACCCCCGAACACTCCGTAACAATCCCCGCAATCGCCTTAAAACACGGCGTTGATACCGTACCATACCGTAATCCTCTACTAAAGAAGTATTAGGCCCCCTACAATCAGTCCGGCCTCTTACGACGCCACAGAAGCGCCGGAGGCCAGGGAAATCTCGCTTAAGGAGAGAAATGTGAAGTATCTGAGACCAAGTTCGTTTCTACTACTGAGCCTTCTCATGCTGGCCTTCGCGTTCCAAGCCGCAGCGCAGGAGGCAACAATCGCCGGAACCGTCACAGACCCATCTGGGTCGGCCATTCCCGGCGCCAAGGTCACCATCACGAACAACGACACGGCGGCGACTCGCCAGGTTGTCAGCAACGACGCGGGCCAATACAACGCTCCGAGTCTTGGAATCGGCAAGTACACCGTCAAGGTGGAGGCAGCCGGTTTCAAGAGCGCCGAGCAGAACGACATCGTCCTGAACGTCGGCGCTCACGCTCGTGTCGATGTCCAGCTAAAGATCGGTGAGTCCAAAGAGACCGTCACCGTGGAAGGGGTAGCCACCCGCATCCAATCGGATTCCAGTGAAGTCAGCGAAATCGTCACCGGCCAGCAGATGACCCAGTTGGCCACCAATGGCCGCAACCTGGTTAACCTGGCGACCCTGACCCCCGGCGTGTCCTCCACTGTGTCCGATTTCAACGGCCCCAGTGCACAGGGCAGCGGCTTCACCATCAGCTTCAACGGCCAGCGTCCCGACCACAACGTCTGGATGGTGGACGGCGGTGAGAATTACGATCGCGGCTCGGGCGGCAAATTCAACATCATGCCGTCCATCGACGCCGTGGCCGAGTTCCGGGCGCTCACCTCGAACTACTCTGCCGACTACGGACTCAATTCCGGCGCGACCCTCAGCCTGGTCTTCAAGGGCGGCACCAAGGACTTTCATGGCGGCGCCTGGGAGTTTTTCCGCAATGACAAGCTGGACGCCGGGAACTACTTCACCAACGCGGCCGGTGCGAAACCTCCGGAACTGCGCTACAACGTCTTTGGGTTCAACATCGGCGGTCCTGTGATCCTGCCGTTCTACAACAAGGACCGCAACAAGACCTTCTTCTTCGCCAACATAGAGTGGCGGCGCTACATCGCGGGCGGCTCGAACACCGTTCAGACGCCCAACGCCGCAATGGAGGGTGGCGTGTTCCCATCCACCATCACGGTGCCCACGGCCGTGGATGCTACCGAACTCGCCCGCTTCACCTCGCTGGGTCTGACCCCCGGCAAGGCCTTCCCCAACAACACCATTCCGTCCAGCCTGATCAGCCCGCTGTCCAAGGCGATTCTCGGGCTTGGAATCTATCCGACGCCCAATACCACTTCGGGCGGGTTCCCGGCGTTTACTGGCGGCGCCAACGCCCCCACCTATGTCGGCGAACAGATCATGCGCATCGACCACCACTTCAACGACAAGTTCTGGATCTTCGGCCACTACGTCTGGGAACAGCTCAGCCAGACCTATGGCACCACCCTCTGGAGCGGCTCCAACCTCCCGACCGTCGGCGACGTGTTTGCCAACCCGTCCTGGAGCGGCGTCGTTCACGGCACTTACACCATCAGCCCCACCATCGTCAACGAAGTGGCGTTCAACTACGGCGCCAATAACATCAACGTCACGCCCACCGGGATTTTCCAGCGCAGCAGCGCCGTCGACCCGCCGCAGTTGTTCCCGAGCAACGCAATGAACCGCCTGCCGGGCATCAACATCAGCAGCGGCCTCAGCGACAACTACGATTCCGCCAACTATCCCTGGGCCAATACCTACAGGAGCTACCAGCTTCGCGAGGATCTCTCCTGGACCCACGGACACCACAGCCTGAAGTTCGGCGGCCAGTATATGTTCAACATCAAGACCCAGGAGCTGTTCGGCGATACGCAAGGCGCCTATGCCTTTAACGGCAGTTACACCGGCGCCGGCTTCGCGGACTTCCTGCTGGGCTATGCCGCCACGTACAACGAGCTGGCCGTTCAGGATAGCGGAAACTGGCATAGCCAGACCTACGCGCTTTACGGGCAGGACGACTGGCGCGCCACCAATCGCCTCACCCTGAATCTCGGCTTGCGCTGGGAAGGCATTCCTCACACATACGAGCTGAACAATCGTATGTCGAATTTCTACCCGCAACTGTACAACCAGGCGAACGCGGCGATTCTGCTCCCCAACGGGAACGTCAGCCCCAACAGCCCGGGCCTGGCTCCCGGACTTGGAGCCGCTTCCGTCCTCCAGCTGTATCAAAACGGTATAGCGATTACCGGCCAGAACGGCGCCCCCAGGGATATCGTGCAGAACCACTGGAACAACTGGGGCCCCCGCATCGGCTTTGCCTATGACGTGACCGGCCAGGGCAAGACCGTCGTTCGCGGCGGATTCGCCATCATGTACGAACGCGTTCAGGGCAACGACGTGTATAACATGGGCCCGAACGCTCCGTTCAGTGCGAGCCCGACCGTGAGCAACGTATTTTTGAGCAACCCGCTGCAGAGCGTCCTCACGGGTCAGACCGCCTCCGCGCCGATCACCACCACGGCGATCACCGGCGAGAGCCAGTACAACTACAAGAACCCCACCACCTATCAATGGAGCATGGGCGTTCAGCACGAGGTCTGGCACGGAGCCGTGCTCCAGGCGTCGTATGTCGGCAACGTCGGCACCCACCAGAGCGAAGCGATTGACATCAACGCACCGTTCAACGTCGCCGGGAACCTCGCCCAGCGCCAACAGGTGATCGCCGGCACTTTGAACGTCGATCTGATCCGGCCTTACCCAGGCTTCGGCCAGATCCTGATGTACGACGACGGCGGCCGTTCCAAGTACAACGCGCTGCAGACCGAATTCCGTATGCAGGCCACCAGGGGCCTCACGGTCCAATTCGCCTACACCTACTCGCACACCTACGACACCAGCACCGGGCTGGCCGTCAACGGGAACGCGGGCGACCTCGACACGCTGTCGAACCCTTACAATCGCGCTTACGATTGGGGTCTCAGTTCCTATGACCGGCCGAACGTTTTCATCGCCGACTATGTCTGGGACATTCCCCTCTTCCAACATGCCAGTTCCGCTCTGAAGACGGTTGCGGGCGGCTGGAAACTATCCGGCGTCGTGACCGCTGAGTCGGGCGTCGCGTACACGGAGACGCTGCCCGGCAACACTCTCGGCATGGGCGGCAACGTCACCAACCGGCCCGATCTGAGCGGGTCGATTTCCTATCCGAAGACGGTGACCCAATGGTTCAATCCGGCGGCGTTCACCACTCCCACCTCTGGGTCTTTCGGCAGCGAGGGCAAGGGCTCCATTCGCGGACCTGGCCGTCAGAACTGGGACGTCTCCCTGTTCAAGGACTTCACCGTTAAGGAGAAGGCCACCCTCGAACTTCGTTTTGAGACATTCAACACCTTCAACCACACGCAGTTCAACGGGTTGAATGTTGGATATGGTAGCGGCGCCGGCGCGATCACTTCCGCGTTCGATCCGCGCACCATTCAGCTCGGAGCTAAGTTCCTCTTTTAGTCTCGTTGTGATTTGAGACTAGCCGCCCGCGCCGTCCCACAGGCGCGGGCGGTTCTTGTCCCGCCCGAGAGCTTCAGCCGGATCCGGCCGAAGCGCCCGCTCTGTCTGCCTTCACCAGTAGAGGTGCTATAATGCCCCACGTATTCAGTCTCGTTTTTTGGGGGAGTTCGAGGATGGATGGGGCGCACCTCCGCGAAGATACGCACGTCGTTTTTGACGACGCCGAACAGGAGGCTATCCGCCACCAGTTGGAACGGATGCTGGCGAACCCGCTGTTCAAGTACAGCAAGCGCTACCCCAATCTCCTTCGCTATGTTGTTGAAAAAACGCTCGATGGCCACACCGCGGATTTGAAGGAACGGTCACTTGGCGTGGCGGTATTCGGCCGCGAACCGGACTACGACACCAACGTCGACCCGGTTGTCAGAGCCACCGCCGGTGAAATCCGCAAGCGCATCGCGCAGTACTATCACGAGCCGGCGCATGCGACCGAAGTCCGAATCGACTTGTCGCCGCGGTCTTATATTCCGGAATTCGAGATACCGTCCCCTGTGCCGCCGGCCGCCGTGGCGGCTCCGCAACCGGCGTCGGCCACCCCCAGCACTCCGGCCCTTCGCTGGCGCGTGCTTGCCGCGGGGGCCGCAATCGGGGTGCTGGTTGCGGCGGTCGTCTGGCTCAGACCATGGACCAGGCCGAGCGAACTCGAGCGCTTCTGGAAGCCGGTCCTCGACTCCTCGAATACCGTTCTCCTGTGCATCGGGCAGCGTGAGTTCCTGGGCTCGTCCCCTGAACCGGGACAGGTCGTCCATGGCGACCTGCCCAGCGCTCCCAGCATGCCCATCACGCTTTTTCAGTTGTATTATATGGGCAGTCAGAATTTGTCCCTGCCCGACGTGAGCACACTCGGCAGGCTCACCGGACTCCTCCAGACCAAAGGGAAGTCGATCCATATCCGCGGCCAACTCTCCACGGATTTCGCCGACCTGCGGGATGGCCCGGTGGTCCTGGTTGGCGCCTTCGACAACGACTGGACCATGCGGCTGACCGGGCCTATGCGGTTCAGCTTCGCGCGCGACCATGACACGTTCTGGATCAGGGACCGCCAGAATCCATCCAGGCGGGATCGCGTCGTGGATTACCGGACGCCTTACCTGAGCCTCACCGACGACTACGCCCTCATATCCCGCACGCTCGACCCGACCACCGCCCGCATGGTCGTGGTCATCGGAGGCCTCACCGGCTATGGCACCGTCGCGGCGGGCGAGTTCCTCACCGACCCCGTCTACCTCGAAGCGTTGGCCAAACGCGCGCCGAAGGGCTGGGAGCGCAAGAACATGCAATTGATCCTGGCCACCAGAGTGATTCACGGCACCTCCGGGCCACCGCGAATCCTCGACGAGCACTTCTGGTAGGCAAACCGCTGCGACGTGGAACCGACTGGTG
>DATNLV010000224.1:0-5920 GCA_035602665.1 Bryobacteraceae bacterium
TAATCGTCGCAGAATCCGCTCTTGAACGCCAGCACCAGGTGGCCTCCCGCGCGCACGTATTCGACCAACCGCGCCAGCAGCGCGTCGTCGGCGATATAGAGCGGCGGCACCACGATCACCTTGTACGCGCTCAGGTCCGCCGTGTCCGGGAAAATGAAATCCACTCCCACGTTCAGGCGGTAAAGCGCCCGGTACATGCGCCGCATTTCCAGATCGTAGCCGCCCAGTTTGTGCCACGGCATGTCGCCTGGGGGTGCCGATTGCAGGAACGGCATGTACTCTATGCCCCGGCGCGACTCGTTGCTGTAGAGCAGCGCCACCGGATGCGCCGCCTTCAAATCGACAATCCGCGAGCCGATGCGCTGGAGCTCGTGCGCCGTCCGCGCCACTTCGTCATACACCCGTCCCGGCTCCAGATCGTGCGACAGGACGCCCTTCCAGTAAGTCTCCTGGCCGTAGTGCAGCGAATGCCAGTGCCAATACTCCACCATGTTGGCGCCCGTCGACGCCATCAGGTAAACGTTCTGGCGCACCTGCCCGTCGTAGGGCGGAAACTGCCAGCGCGAATCCCAGCCGATGGTCTCGGCGTTGGTCTCGGTCACTAAGTAATTCGTCCGCTTCAGCGACTGCGCAAAATCGCCGCCGTAACTCGATCCTTCGCCGTCGTACAGATCCTGCGACGGGTAGTAGGGATTAATCGCCGCTACGTCCAGCGTCTTTGATATTTCGTGCTCGTCGACGTCGGCACGCGTGGCGCCGCCGAAATCCTGCGTGATGAACTGATCCGGCCGTAGATACTCGCGCACCAGGGACGCCTGCCAGGCCAGGAAGGTGGTTGTGATCGAGTCCTGGTAGCGGTCCCACTCCAGCTTCCAACCGGGATTCAGAATGCCGTTGCGCGGGGGCACATCGGACCAGTCGTGCAGCTCCTGGCCCCAATACACCAGTCCCCAGATCTTATTCAGCCTCTCGACCGTCGAGAACTTCTTTTGCAGGTAGTTCACGAAGGCGGCCTGCACATTGGGCCCCGCCGTTCCGTACGAAGTGGTCTCGTTGTCGATCTGGTAGCCGATGATGGCGGGATTATCCTTGTAGTGTTCGGCTATTTTACGAATCACGCGCTCGGAGTAGCGCAGAAAGTCCGGATTGGTGAGATCCATGTTCTGGCGAATGCCGTAAGTGGCCTTCGAGCCGTCCAGCTTCGTCACCAGAATCTCCGGATGTTCCTTGAACATCCATGGCGGGATGGAGTAAGTGGGCGTACCCATGATGACGCGGATGTGCGCCCGCTGGAGGCGTTCCACGATCCGGTCCATCCAGGCAAACTCGAAGCGGCCGTCCTCGGGCTCCCACTTACTCCAGGTGGATTCCCCCACTCGCACCACGTTGATGCCGGCCTGCTCCATCATCTGGACGTCTTTGTCCAGGCGGTCCTGCGGCATGTACTCTTCGTAGAAGGCCGCGCCATAGAGGAACGTGTCCATCCCATCGGGAGAGAAGCGCGTCTGTCCCTGGGAGCGCGCGGCGAACGCACCGGCCAGAGCGACGATCGGAACAGCGAGCCAACGTAGGATCTTCATACAGGCCAATCCTACCAGACCCGTCCCCAGCCCAGAACCGCGACCGTGTTAGAGGGCGGACCCTAGAAGCTGAACCTCAGCGCGAGCTGAATATTGCGCGGCCCTCCGCCGCCCAGATACGGGTAGCCGGTGCCGACGTCCGCCGTCGCGGTAATCGGAATCGAGCCGACGCCCCGCCCCTGCGCGTCCGGCTGCCCACCCTGTAGAAAGTCCAGCGAGAACGCCGGCATCATCGGATTGCAGAAGTTGGGGTGGTTGAAGAGGTTGAAGAAATCGACGCGCGTTTGCATCTTGACCCGCTCGCCGAGCGGCGTCGTCTTCGACAAAGAGAAGTCGAAGTTCTTCAGCCCCGGTCCCGTAAACGCGTTGCGGCCCAGATCGCCGAAGTGCTGTGTGCCGGCCACGCACGACCCCGCCACCGGATCCCACGTGCACGGAACCGCGAAGGCCGCGGCGTTCAGAAACGTATTCGGGAAATGCTGTCCGGCGAAGGGATTGCCAACCACGTCGGGCCGCCCGAAGTATTCGTCGCTGCCGTTGAAATCGCCCTCGAAAAGATAGTTCAAGTTCACCGGCTGCCCCGTCTGGATCGCCAGCACGCCGTTGATGGCCCATCCCGAAAGTAACTTCTTGTAAGTGTGCGCCGCCGGAAACTCGTAAGTGAAGTTCCACGCCACCCGCTGCCGCACGTCGAAGTTCGAGTTGGCCCATTCGTTCTTCACATTGAAGCTATTGTCCGGCTGCGTCGCGTTGGGCACGAAGTCCTGGCCGTCGCTGGCGTTGTCCAGCGAGTGCGACCAGGTGTAGTTCACCGTCGAAGTCAGCCCGTGCGTGTCGATCTTCAGGATGGTCTGCAGCCCGTTGTAATTCGAGACCGCGCTGGTTTCGAGCTCGTTGATATAGACGAAGTCCGGGTAAGGCAGCGCTCCCCCGCCGATGGTTTGGTTGATGTCGCGGTAGCGGAACAGCTTCCGACCCGCCGAGCCCACGTAGCCGACCTGCAACGCGACGCTCGGCACCAGCTCCTGCTGCAAGTTGAAGTTGTAATTCTGCACGTACGGCGTGCGAAGGTTCTGGGCGACCGTGAAGACGTCGGTAGCGCCGAAGCCGCTGAACACCGGCGGTGCGCACAGCGTAGTGCCCGGCACCTTGATGGCGGACCCGGTACAGGGGCCCGCCGTCGTGGTAATCGCCGCGGAGCCGCTGAACAACACCGGCGACGAGCCAAGGTCGTTGTAAGCCGGCCCCGCGTTGAAGGTGTTGAACGGCAACTGGCCCACGAAGAAGTCCTGTGAGAAAGCGTCGTAGAACAGGCCCCAGCCCGTGCGCACCACCGTCTTGCCGGTCCCGAAGACGTCCCATGCGATGCCCACCCGGGGTGCGAAGTTCTTGTAGTCTTTCGGATACAGCGTGCTGACCTGCTTGGGACCCGGAATGGTGGGGTCGAAAATACTGAACCGGCCCTGCTCCTCGCCGATCACGCCGTAGTAGTCCCAGCGCACGCCGGCGTCGAGCATGACATGCTTGGCCAGCCGGAAGCTGTTCTGCAGGTATAGCCCGTGGTTGTTCTGAAACGTTCCGCGGCGAGAATTGCCCTCCGCCTCATGCACCGAGTCGGGAACGCCGGCCAGGAAACTGGCCAGATCGGCGAACGCCAGCTTGCCTCGATAGCCGCTGTCGAAGAAGCCGTTTACGAACGTGCGGCGGAACTCGTAGCCGAACTTCCAATTGCTCCGGCCCGTGTTATAGGAAGCGTTGACGAAGAACTGCGAGTTCGTGTCGATACGTCCCCGCGGCACCGACGAGTTGGCGCCCAGGGTGGCCTCGCCCGCCACCTCAATCAACGGCAGGCCCGTGTCGTTCGAACCTTGGATCGTATTCAATCCGATCGATCGCGGGTCGAAGCTCTTGTCCTCCGGATAGAACGTCTCGGCGAAGCGGTTATAGCCTCCGCGCACTTCGAGCAGCAGGCGCGGCGTGAGGATGTGCGTGAACGAAGCTGACGCCAGTTGGACCCGCGTCGGCGTGACGGTGTTGTAGCCGGGCAGCACGCCCCCGCCGACGATGGCGAACGGGAAGCTCTGGTCGCTGTCGCCGAAATAGTAACGCCCGGTCAGGACGTCGCCCTTGCCGAAGTGCTGATCGATCTTCGCGATCAGGCTGTCCACGCGATTCGAAAACAGCGTGGTGGCCAGCAGGTTGTTTCCGTTGGAGTCCGTGGGGATATTGGGTGACGGCCAGGGATTGCGCGCCAGCAGGTTGGCGATCACCGGGCTCTCGCCGCCGAGCGATGCCAGTTCCGGAGAGGCCTGCGCGTCCGCAATATCGGCCTGCGTCGGGACATGTCCCAGGCTGGAGATGCCGCCCGACTCCCGCTCCCCCTCGTAGGCGAAGAAGAAGAAGGTGCGGTCCTTCACGATCGGCCCGCCCAGCGACGCGCCGAAGCTGTTGTTGTGGAATGGATTCTGCGGCGTCCCCGCGGTGTTGAAGAAGTTGCGCGCGTCCATGGCGCTGTTCCGGAAGTCCTCGAACGCCGACCCGTGAAGATCGTTCGTCCCCGACTTGGTGACGATGTTGACGATCGCGCCCGCGTTCCGCCCGAACTGCGCGTCCGCGCCCGAGATCACCGGAATCTCGGCCAGGGCATCGAGCGGCAGCAGCGTCGCCGGTGTGCCGAACACGCCCGCCTGGTTGATGGCCGGGTCGTTCCGGTAGCCGTCGTTCATGTCCGTGCCGTCGAGCAGGTAGTTGTTGGACCGCCCGCGGTTCCCGTTCATGCTGAAGGTCCCGAACGATCCCGGCGAATCGGTGATGCCCGCGGCATCGGCATTGGCGCCCGGCACCAGCAGAATGGCCTTGTCGAAATCGCGCCCGTTGGTCGGCAGGTCCGCGAGCTGCTTGCTATCGAGCGTCCCGCCCTGCGTGTCTCCGACGGTGTCCACCAGCGCGGCCGATTCCCGAACCGTGACCAGCTCCTTGGCCTCGCCCGGCGAGAGCGTCAGATCCACTCTCTGCGTGATGGCCGTCGCCACCTTGATGCCGTCCGCCACCGCGGTGCGGAATCCGGCCTTCGTAGCCGACACTTTGTAGGTCCCCAGCGGCAACTCGCCGAACAGGAATGCGCCGCCGTCGCCGGATGTCGCTTCCCGAGTCAGGTTGGTGGCGGTGTCGGTAACCGTCACCTGGGCGCCCGAAACGGAAGCACCCGATGAATCGAGCACGGTGCCCTGGATGGCGCCGCGAAAGGTTTGAGCATTGGCGATGGGCGTCAGAAGAAGAACGGCGATCGCGAGACAGAGAACGAGAATGGCCACGGAACGATGCACAGACACCTCCACTTTCGCAGCAGTATAGCAGCTGCCGCCGCGGCCGCCGATAAGTTTTTTTTTGGACCCCGATTACGAATGCTAGGGGTCGATGGGGCAGCCCTCGCGCTACCCCTCCACCCGCAGATTGTTGGTCACAGAGAACACGCCGGACACCCCGTTGGCCTGAATGCCCGCGATGTTTTTGTCGGCCGCGCTCGCCACCACGCCCTCCAGCGTCACGTGGCCGTCCTTGACGATGATGTGAATGGGCGGCACGGCCTGGATGGCATAGCGGTCGAGCGACGGGAAGCCGAAGACGGCGCGGTACACCGCCCGGCGGATCCGGTCGTCGTTGGGCGATGGCGGCAGCACCTCGATGCGGTTGTCCACGCGCTCGACGCCTTCGATGCTCTTTACCGCGTTCTGCGCGTCGCTCTTGAGCGCTGGCCGCGTGACCTGGCCCAGCAGGATGACGGAGTCACCCTCCACCTTGTATTCAAGGTTGTCGAAAACCGAATAGTACGGCAGCATTACCAGCTGGTGCCGCACTTCGCGCTCGATCCGGCCGCGGCCCTTTTCCGACATTTCCTGCGCCCCCGCCGAAAGAGGCAGACAGACGCCAAAAACAACTGTCGCAAGCAATAGTCTTTGCACGGACAGCCCCCTTTGGCCCTATCATGCCACGGCCGGCCGCCGCTTGGTAACCTCGCCACGGGGCGCGCCATCGCCGGAGACGCCCGCGCCGTTCGTTCTTCGCCGGCGAAGGGCTTTGAGCCGACGGTCCGCACGCCCGGCCGAGCCGCGGCCGCGAGGGAGCGGTGTTTGGACCCAATCATGCCTCATCCCTGCCCCGCCCCCACGCACGTTTATAATCGGAGTTGTGAATACCCGCTGCCTCCCTATCCTGTTCGCTGGGCTTGTGCTCCTCGGCTGCGGTAGCCGCGGACTTCAGAACGAGAACGCTGTGCGCCAGGGCGTCATGGACTACCTCGCGCAGCGCACCGACCTGAATATGAAAATGATGCAGGTGGA
>DATNLV010000401.1:0-12339 GCA_035602665.1 Bryobacteraceae bacterium
TACCAGGCTGTGCCCGACGGCGGTGACCGTCGGCGACTGTGCGTACCGCGCATTGGTGAAGACGGCGCCCTCGCGCAACATGCGGTCCAGGCCGCCGTGGTAGTCGGCGCGGAACCGGGTCAGGTAGTCATAGCGGAACTGGTCGACCACGATGGCGACCACGAGTTTCGGCTTTCGTGGGACCTGTGCGAATACCGCCGAGGAGGCTAGGAGGAAGAACAGGAAGCGGTTCAGGTTCATGGCAATCAGATTAATGGTAGCCGGGCTAGATGACAAGAGGTACAGTGAGCGGAGTGCTCGCGGTCTTTTCGGGCAGCGCTCAGGAAGCGTCCCGATCAGGGAAACCCGGCTCCGACGCCGGCCGCTCGCGTTGGGGGGTGGGCCTGGCCTCTTTCCCGGGCTCTAGCATCGTGAGTTCCGAAACGGCCGCCAGCAGGGCACTAACTGGACAGGGGCTTGGCCACGTAGCCGTTCATGCCACACCGGAGGCAGCGTTCACGGTCCTCGGAGAAGGCGTTCGCCGTGACGCCGACGATCGGGACTCGTGATGGGTTGCCGGGCAGGGAGCGAATCATCGCGGTGGCCTCATACCCGTCGAGGAGGGGCATCTGGCAATCCATCAGGATCAAATCGTAGGGAGACTCCCGATGGCGCGCCACTGCTTCGCGCCCGTTCCCGGCAACTTCGACCCGCGCCCCGGCCCGGGACAGCATTCCGACAATCACCTTCTGGTTGACAACGTTGTCTTCGGCCAGCAGAACGCGGAGGCCCGGCGGCAGGGCAACTACCGCCGACGCTTGTGTCGGTGTTGCGAGCACCGCGGTCTCGTCCGCGGGGAGCGGCAGCTCAAAGAAGAACGTCGAGCCCTGGCCCAGCCGGCTCTCCAGCCACAGGCTCCCTCCCATCAATTCCGCCAGTCGCCGGGAAATTGCCAGGCCGAGTCCGCTGCCGCCGAACCTGCGGGTTGACGAGGCGTCCACCTGATGAAATTCCTGGAACAGGCTGACCGCCTGTTCGGGCGACAACCCGATGCCCGTGTCGGAGACGTCGAAGCGAATCCAACCCGGACGAGTGACTTCTACGGCCAGACGGACCTGTCCGGACGGAGTGAACTTCACGGCGTTGCCGAGTAGATTTGACACCACCTGGCGGATGCGTACAGGATCGCCCATCACCTGCCGGGGCAGGCCCGGCGGCACTTCGAGGAGGAAGCGAAGTTGCTGCGCGTCAGCCAGGGCCGTCGCCGGGGACGCCATATCGCGAATCAGACGCGGGAGATCGAAAGGCACCTGCTCGAGAGATAGTTTGCCGGAACTGACCTTAGCCATGTCGAGAATGTCGTTGACTATGGCGAGCAGGTGGTGCCCGCTGCGATCGATATCGTGGAGCACCTCACTCTGCTCTGGCGTGAGGGCAAAGCCATTCATGACCTCCGCGAGCCCCAGGATGCCGTTTAGTGGAGTCCGGATCTCGTGGCTCATATTGGCGAGGAAGCGCATCTTGGCGGAACCGGCCCTGTCGGCGTCGTCGCGGGCCTGCCGCAGGTCGTCGGTCTGCGCCTCCAGCGTCAATTGGGCGAGAATCATCTGGCGGATATGCGAGGTGTTTACCCGCATCATCTTAATGATGACCACAGCGTGAACGAGAAACAGAGCGATCAGCAGCCAGCCATAGCGAGGCAGGGCGTAGGTGGACCAGACGTACAGCGGCAGCAGTTGGACCCACACATTGAGCTGGACCGAGCCAGTAACGGGGGCGAACAGCGTTGCCCCGACGCTGGAGAAGCCGGCAACGCCGACCACCAGAAGGCACTCCGGGATGACCTGGCCGCGGACATTCCAATCGCGTACGCCACAAACCCGCCAAACACGACGCTCTGGATGGCCGCGACCCGGATCAGCAGGCTGCCTTCGAATTCCGTGTCGTGGCCTCCTGCGATTACCCGGCGGGCGATGAGCGCCCGGGCTACGCCCAACACGACCAGGAGACCGCACCAGGATAGTGCGGTCGCCCGGCTCCAGCCGGCCAGATTCACCGAGAACAGCCCGACGAACACGGCGTAAGCCGAGCCACTCCAGCAGATTCGCTGGGCAAACTCATGCAGCAGGCGGAGCCGCAGCGCCGGGTTGTTTTCACCGGATAGCACTCCACTGACTTATCGACGGCATTCGGGCTTTTCTCCGACGTGAATCGCGGTGCTGACGCCTCAGCAGCGCGCCGCACTCCGGGATTCGTGTTGCCACTGCCGCCAGGCCAGACTGACGACGCGGATCACTTCGGGCGGCTCGAATGGCATGCCCAGAACGTCGTAGCCGCCGAAGTCGAGCACCTCGGCCCACAAGCGGTCGTCGGCCAGGCGTGACGCAACGATGAGGCGAGGCGGGACCGGCTGCACGAGCTTGGCCAGCACGTCCTTCCAGGTACCGTCAGGCAGCTCGGCCGCGCAGATCACCACCGCGACCCCGGACCGTCGTAGCACCTCCAGCGCCTCAACGCACGTCCGCGCCGTTTCGCATTTCCAGTTGGAATGGGTGAACACGTGCGACAGCAGCAGGTGGTCTTCTTCGGCGGGACTAACGGCCAGGATCGTTACGGGCCCCATCCGCGATACCTCTCCTGCGAACGGCGCGTTTTCCACCACCACTATGGCACAACTGCCAGCCGGTGGCGCCGAATTTTGGGCGCCGGCCTGGTGCTGGCTCCCCACGGCGACATGGTGGCCCTCCGCGGTGAACTCCACCAGTTCGCTCGGTTGATTGGGGTCTGGGTTGATGGATCCGGCGCTGCCCGAGGCAGAGGGTCGCTCGGGCTTTCTTAGCTTTCCGGCTCGGTAAAGAAGGAGCCCATGGCGCGAAACTTGGCGTAGCGCTGCTCGATGAGTTCGGTGGCGGAGAGACCGGACAATTCGGCCAGCGCGCGGCGGAGGGCGTCGCGGACGAATCCGGCGGCTTGATCCGGGTCGGTCTGGGCGCCCTCTGGCGGTTCCGGGATGATTTCGTCCACCAGCCCGAAGCCCAGCAGGTCTTGCGCGGTCAGCCGCAGGGCCTGGGCGGCCAAGGCGGCTTTAGACGAATCCCGCCAGATGATCGCGGCGCAGCTCTCGGGCGAGATCACGCTGTAGACGGCGTTCTCGAGCATCAGAATGCGGTTTCCCACCCCTAGCGCCAGCGCTCCACCGCTGCCGCCCTCGCCGATACAGATAACGATAACCGGGACGCCCAGGCGCGACATTTCCCGCAAATTGTGGGCGATGGCCTCGGCCTGCCCGCGCTCCTCGGCGTCGATGCCGGGATAGGCGCCCGGTGTATCGAGCAAGGTGAGGATGGGGCGGCGGAACTTAGCCGCAAGCTCCATCACGCGCAGAGCCTTGCGGTAGCCTTCGGGCTTGGGCATTCCGAAATTGCGGTGCAGCTTCTGTTTGGTGTCGCGCCCCTTCTGCTGGGCGGCCACCATGATGGGCTGGCCTTCAAAGAAGCCCATGCCGCAGACGATGGCGGGATCGTCGCCGAAACGGCGGTCGCCGTGAATCTCTCGAAAATCGGTAAAAAGACGCTGGATATAATCGAGCGAGTGGGGGCGCTTGGCATGGCGGGCGAGTTGCACGCGCTGCCAGGCCTGGTTGGTTTCTCCCCCGCCCTGCGTCCTGGCCCCGGGCGCTGCAGACTGGGACTCCGCTTGTTCGGCCATGCGTTCCCTACAATTATGCACCAGAGCGGCTGCCGCGGCGAGAGGCGGCGTCCCATAGTCCCTTGGGGCCGGGACATTAAAGTCTCATAATACTGATTCTGGTAGGGCAGGGGGCCCCGGCTACCAAAAACCACAGAGCGGCGCGCGAAGCCGAAGGGCGAAACGCTGGACAATGAGCGGGTTACGGGTTTGGAACCGAAGCTGCTTACGCCCGTGGACATGGGTAGACCCACCTTGAAGGGGGCTAGTGTATTAGCGGGTAGCGTCATCCCGCCAGCCCTCCCCGGATACCACGATGGCCTCGGAGCCGGGAACCGGGGTAGCAATGGGTCGCCGGCGGCAATTTCACAAAAGATTTTAACGGCGGACGCCGCAGAAACTTCGCCACGACGCGTGTAAGCCATGCAGCGCAGAGCTTTTCGCTATATACTCTACAGAAAGCGATTGTTGGAGCACGAGCACTCAGTTGTGCGCGAAGGCTACGCAGTCGAGGGGGATCTGCCTCTGAGCGGGGTGAGTCTCGTTCCACTCAGGGGAACCGGATCTTGGTGAGAGAAGGGAGTCCGCTCGAATCGATCGTCGCGGAATCCAGGTAGTAAGTAAAGTCCGGCCAGACCGCCAACCAGGCGGCAAGGCGGGTACGGAAAACAGGAAAAGGGGAAAAATGAAGACAACAATGAGAGTTCGCTTTCTTGGGGCCAGGCTGTTCCTGCTCATGGCTGCGTGCTTGCTCGCGACGGCGATGCTGAACGCGCAAGCGGTCGACAGCAATCTCATCGGGAGCGTGTCTGACTCCAGCGGAGCAGCGGTACCTAACGCGACGGTCGTTGCCCTTAATGTAGCCACCGGCGTCAAGTACACCGCATCGACCAACACGGCCGGAGAATACCGGGTCAACAACCTTCCAGTCGGACAATACGACGTTTCGGCCACCGCCAACGGCTTCTCGGCGGCCAAAGTGACCAATGTCGCGCTGGATCTCAACCACACCGCTTCGATCAACCTGACGTTGCAGGTAGGCGCGGTCTCGACGACTGTGGAGGTTTCCGCCGCGGCGGCGCTGATCGACACCTCGTCCTCGCAGTTGGAGACCACCTTTACCACGAACACGGCGGAGGACCTGGGTGTCGCGGCTAGCGGCGCCGGAATCTGGAACCTCAGCCTGCTCGGCGCCGGCGTGGCCAGTTCCGGCGGTATCGGACAGGGCACGGGCCCCAGCATTGCCGGACAGCGTCCGGAGAATAACACCTTCAGCGTAGACGGCGTGGTGAACGACAACCACTATGTCACCGGCCCGCAGGTCACCATTCCGAACGATGCGGTGCAGGAGTTCTCGCTGCTTCAGAACCAGTTCAGCCCGGAGTTCGGCGGCGCGTCGGGCGGCGTATTCAACCTGATCGTGAAGTCCGGTACGAACACGATTCACGGTTCGGTCTACGAATACCTGCAGAATCGCGACCTCAACGCTCTGGACCAGCAGCAGCGCATAGCCGGGCTGACCAGCCAGCCGCGCTACGATTACAATCGCCTCGGCGCGACGGTGGGCGGGCCCATCATCAAGAACAAGCTTTTCTATTTCGGCGATTTCGAGTACGACCCGCTGGGCCGATCTTCGGTCCCAACCGGTGAGGTGGACGCGCCTACCGCCGCCGGCTACTCGGCGCTGGCCGGCATCTCTGGACTCAACGCCACCAATCTGAGCATCTTCAAGAAGTATGTGCCTGCCGCGCCGGTCGCGGACGGCTCGACAGTCGTGTCCGGCGTCACCATACCGTTCGGCGCCCTGTTGTTCAACTCGCCGAACTACTCCAACACGTACAACGCGGTAGTCGCCGTGGATTTCAACATGAGCGACAAGGATCAGTTCCGCGCGCGCTACGTCTACAACAACTACCAGGGCCTGGATTCGGTCGCCGAACTGCCGGTGTTCTACGAGTCCTCGCCGAACGTGAACAAGAGCGGCTCCTTCTCGGAATTCCACAACTTCTCTCCCACCTTCCAGAATGAGCTGCGCGCTTCGTACAGCCGGAACAACGCCAACACCGGCGCCGGCAGTTTCAAGTTTCCCGGCTTGGACGTGTTCCCGAACCTCTCCTTTGACGACCTCAGCCTGCAGTTGGGGCCCGATCCGAACACGCCTTCGGGATCCATCGAGAACCTGTCCACGCTTCAGGACAACGTCACCAAGACGATCGGCCAGCACACCATCAAGTTCGGCTACGCAGCCACCGACGTCATCCTGGCGGGATTCTTCATTCAGCGCGCCCGCGGCGATTACGACTACGCGTCGCTCGAGGAGTATCTGCTGGACGCGAACCCATCGGGCGGCGGCTTTGGCACCCCGAACGGCGGCGAGCGCACCACCGGGAGCTCGAGCGTGCCCTTCGGCTTCCTGATGCAGGCGGCGTACGCCAACGACGATTACCGCATTCGCCCGAACCTGACCCTAAACCTCGGCTTGCGCTGGGATTGGGCGAATGTGCCGGTCGGCTCGCGCTACCAGGCAGCGAGCGCCATTGCGAGCGTTCCCGGCGTCATCAACTTTGCCGCGCCCAAGGGGAGCGGGAACGATTGGTCGCCGCGTCTCGGTTTTGCGTATTCACCGGGGAAGAGTGGCGTGTGGTCGATCCGCGGCGGTGTGGCGCGATCCTATGACAACACGTACATCAACCTCAACCAGAATGCGTCGCCGGCTTACTTCGCCACCACGCTGGACTGCAGCGGTGAAGCGGGTGTCGGAAACTCGGTTTGCCCGGCCACAGGCTTCCTGGCCAGTGGCGGGTTGCACTCCACCGGGGGTGGCGGGGGATGGACCAATGCCGCGGATGCGCGCGCTGCGGTTTCCTCCTACACGTTCGACATGACCAAGCGTCCCTATGCCATGACGGGGACCATCGGCGTGCAGCGCATGCTGGCCAAGGACTACACCATTGAGGCGCGCTACGTTTACACCAAGGGCGTCCACCTGTGGAATCAGACCCGTCTGAACATCATTTCGCCGGTGACCCCGACGAATTATCTCCCGACCTTTGTGACCGCCCCCCCGAGCTTTGCTGGGCTCACCAACACCTTGGGGCAGCTACAGTCGATACAGCGGAACACCATGGCCCAGTATGGGCTCACCAACAACATCGTCGGATACCATCCTTGGGGGAACTCGCGGTACAACGGCCTGGCGCTGCAGATGAACAAGCGGTACTCGAACAACTTCCAGTACATCGCGGCCTTCACCTGGAGCCATGCGGAGGACGATTCCACCGCGACCAACTTCTCCACCATTTTCTCGCCGCGCCGCGCTCAGGACTACCAAAACATGGCGGCGGAATGGGCCAACTCGGGGTTGGACCACCGGCTGCGGTTCACCTTTACGCCGATCTACGATTTCAAACCGTTCCAGCACGGCAACTGGTTCCTGAAGAACCTGGTCGGGAACTGGAACATGTCGGCGACTTACACCTACGAGTCGCCGGAATACGCCACGGTGCAGAGCGGCGTGGATGCCAATCTGAACGGCGACTCCCTCGACCGGTCCATCATCAATATGGCCGGCGCGACCAATATCGGCAGCGGGGTTACGCCGTATAACAACGCGGGCCAGTCCGTGGCCAGCCTTAGCGCACCCGGCTGCGCGACGTTCAAGGCCGCGGGCCAGTCGCTGTCAACGTGCCAGAAAACCACCGTCGCTTATGTCGCGAATAACGCCGCTGCGCATTACATCGTGGCTGGCGCGGGCGCGCTGTCTAACAGCGGGCGCAACACGATGCCCCTGGGTGCGATCAACAACGTCGACGCGAATCTCCAGAAGCGCTTCAACATCAGCGAGCGGATGGCGTTCTCGATCGGCATCGGGGCGTTCAACATCATGAACCACCCGCAATTCACGGGCGGATATTTGTCCGACGTCGGAGTTTTTGGAACCAACGCGATCCCGCGTAATTTCCTGGTTCCGAACAACGCGGATTTCGGCCGCTATGACCAGTACGTCCCCAGCAACGCGAGGACGGCGCAGGTCGTGGCGAAGTTCATTTTCTGAGGCCGCGCTCCTTCTGGGAGCCGGTTCGAAGTTGCAGCAGATCAAGGGGAGCCTTCGGGCTCCCCTTTTTTATTGCCTCCACTTTGTGCTACACAGTCTCTAGGAGGGCAAGCAAACCATGAAGCGAACACTGCCACTGCTCGTGTTGACTGGCGCGTGCCTGATGTACGCCGCCGAGAAGGATTCCGATGCCGAGCGACTGGGCCGCTCAGCCGAGGTTTTTCAGGAAGTCATGGCGGCGCCCGACAAGGGCATCCCCCAGGACCTGCTGGACAAGTCGGCCTGCATCGTGGTGGTCCCAGGCGTTAAGAAGGCCGCCTTTGTGGTGGGCGGGAAGTACGGGCGCGGCTTCTTCTCGTGTCGTTCCAAGAGCGGGGTGGGATGGGGCGCGCCGGGGGCGGTCCGCGTCGAAGGCGGCAGCTTCGGGTTTCAGATCGGCGCTTCGGAGACCGACGTGATCATGCTGGTGATGAACGAGCGCGGCGCCGACCGGCTGCTTTCGAGCAAGTTCACCCTGGGCGCGGACGCGTCCGTGGCGGCGGGCCCGGTGGGTCGCACGGCCACGGCCGAAACCGACGCATATATGACCGCCGAGATCCTGACCTACTCGCGCGCGCGCGGCCTGTTCGCCGGGCTCTCGCTCTCCGGAGCGACCCTGCGGCAGGACCTGGACACCAACAAGGCGCTCTACGGCCGGACGCTGCAGAACAAGGAGATCGTCGATACCGGTATCGCTCCGCCGGATATGGCCAAGGAGTTCCTGGGGGTGTTGAACAAGTACTCTAGCCGGAAGGGGTAGCGAGTGGGGCGGGGCTGAAGCCCCGCGCGGGCTCAAGCCCGCCCTCCTTGCTCGAGCCGGAGGTAGGAGCGGGCGACGGCGGGTCTGGAGACCCGCTGCAGGCGTGGACGCCTGCCCCACTTTGCTCAGCCTTTCAGGTCGCGGAAGGCGTCTTCGATGTCGCGCTTCGCTTCCGGAGACGTTGGGGTGAGCGGCAGGCGCGGCGGACCGCCGTAATATCCGTTGAGATCCATGGCGTGCTTCAGGCCGGCGACGCCGTACCTGGCCGGGACCAGCGCCGCAGCGCGCGCGATGCGGTTCTGCCAGTCCGCGGCGGCGTCGTATTCGCGGGTGCGGCAAGCCTCCCAGATCGCGATGGTGGAGTAGGGCGCCGCGTTGGCGAAGGCCAGAATCGCGCCTGCCGCGCCGCCCATCAGCGCGGGCCAGAGCACCGCCGCCGATCCCGCCAGCACCTGAAAGCCCGCCTGCGCCTCGCGCGCCATGCGCATGATCTTCTCGATGTTGGCGGAGCTTTCCTTGATGCCGGCGATGTTGGGATGTTCTGAAAGCTCTACCACCGCGTCGGCGGCCAGATCGATTCCCGTCACGGCGGGAAAATTGTAGATCAGCACCGGAATCTTCGCCTGGTCGGCGACGGCGCGGAAAAAGAGCATCTGCGCGGCGGCGTTGTTCAGGACGTTCTTGTAGTAGCTCGGCGTGCGCACCAGCGCGGCCTTGTAACCCATGGCGGCGGCCTGGTTGGTGAGCGCGACGGTTTCGCGCACGCTCTCCGCCCCCGTGCCGGCGATCAGCGTCTTCTCAACCGCGGCGGACTCGGCCACCCATCCCCACAGGCGGAGTTTCTCCTCGGTGGTCAGCAGGACGCTCTCGCCGGTGGAGCCGGTCACCACATAGCCGGCCAGCGCGGTGAGGTTCCACTTCTCGATGTTGTGCCGGACCTTGGCCTGATAGATCTCGCCGTCGCGGTCGAAGGGGGTCGTTATCGGTGGGAAGATGCCGTGGAGTTTCATGGCTGCGGGAGGGGCGGAACCGCGCTGGCTCCGCCCCACCAGGAACTACGATTTCGCGAACAGCAGGATGAAGCAAACCACCAGCGTGTAAAGCGCCAGCGACTCGATGAAGACCAGACCGAAGATGGCGACGCCGCGGATGGCGCCAGCCGCACCCGGATTACGGCCCATGCCCTCGCAAGCGGCCGCGACAGCCTTGCCCTGAGCCAACCCGCAAAGGCCAGATGCAATGGCCATGGCGAAAGCGGCTGCCAGCAGAATCCAATGAACGTTGCCGGAAGCGACCGCCGCGGGCACCTGGTCCGCGCCGAACATGGGAGCGGCCAGAACGAGTCCCGCCAGTCCCATCCAGAATAGTTTCAGTTTCACTTTTGTCTCCTTATGAGGTGGCTCCAGGAGGTGGTTCCACGGCGTGTCCTGGGGGACCGCCGGGCTCACGCTGGAGCGAATCAGTCCGTTAAGAATGCTCGACGGCGTGCTCGTGCGGCAGCACGTCGCCCACGTACACCATGGTCAGCAGGGCAAAGACGTAAGCCTGCAGCAATCCGACGAAGATATGAAGCCCGATGAAGGGCAGAGGCAGAAGAATCGGGATCAGGCCCATGAAGGCCAGGATGACCTGCTCTCCCGCGAACATGTTGGCGTAAAGACGAACGGTGAGAGAAAGCAGGCGGGCGATGTTGCTGACGACCTCGATGGGAAACATCAGAAACGCCAGGCCCCACGACGGTCCCATGAAGTGCTTCAGATACCCCCACGGCCCCTGTGTGCCGATGCCGATGACGTTATAGAAAAGGAACGTTGCCATGGCGCAGCCGAGCGGCACCGGCACGAACATGGTGGGTGACTCGAGCGACGGGATGGTGCCCAGCAGGTTCGCAAACAAGACGAAGAAGAAAATCGTTCCGAAGAAGGAGATGTACTGCCGGCCGCGCGGACCGACTGCCTCGTCGCTCTGGTCGACCAGGAAGTTGTAGATCAGCTCGAAGGTGTGCTGGAACGGGCCGGGGCGGTCCGCCGACAGCCTGCTGCGAAGCAGAGCGAACAGCACCACGATGATCAGCGCGACCAGGATCTCCATGGTCACATAGTCGGCCCAGGGATGCGCGGGGTCGGCGGCTTTCAGGCCGACCCAGGACAACGCCACGTTGGCGGGGCCGGCAAGGAATTTGTCAAAGAGGGCGGTCAGCCAGGATTCATGTTCCATGAATGAACTCGTAGACGATCTCGAAGGTGATGGCGGCGACCGGCACGAACAGACCGGCAAACGCGGCTATCGCATTCACCCCAAAGAACTTCACTATAGCATACGCTCCCAGCGCGAGGAGCACGAAGCGGAACGAGAAGAACACGAAGACGCGGCCGCGCGCCGGATGCGCACCTGGGCCGAAGGACTCCATCATCCGGCGCAGCCAGGAGAAGCTTAAATACGACGCGGCGGCGCCCAGCAGAAACAGCAGCCCCGCCCGCCAGCCTCGCCAGGCGGCGGCGAATGCGGCGCCCGCGGCCGCCAGCAGGAAGATGATGCGGGAGACCCGGCGGAAAACGCGGCGGTAGGCCTCAGCCTCCATCGGCCTTCGTGTCCGCGTTGAGCTTCCGAACGAGCTCGACGAAGCCGCCCACGATCCCCAGGACCAGAAAAACGATATAGAGGAAGTGGGTGTGGAACGCCTTGTCCAGCAGCCATCCGATGACGAAGCCGGTCACGGCGCTGACGGGCAGGATGAAACCCATGCCGCTATAGCGGCCGACCAACGCCCACGCGCTATCGTCCTGGTCCTGTTTCATCGCGCCTGGATGGATTGTAGCGCGCCGGTCGGCTACTCTGTAGAGCAGGCCCGATGGAACTGATTGGCGACTGGATCACGCGGTACGGCTACTTCGGCATCTTCTCTCTGCTGGTGCTGGGCATCGTGGGCCTGCCGGTTCCCGACGAAACGCTGCTCGCGTTCGCGGGTTACCTCATCTTCCGCGGGAAGCTGCGGCCGCTACCCACTTACTTCGCCGCTCTGGCCGGCAGCATGTGCGGGATCACCATCAGCTATACGCTCGGCCGCGTGACCGGCTACTTCCTTCTCGAGAAATACGGCGCCAGGCTGCACATCAAAATGGAGCGCGTGCGGAAGGTTCACGACTGGTTCGAGCGGATCGGCGGGATCACGCTGACGTTCGGGTATTTCGTGCCGGGGGTGCGGCATCTGACGGCCTACGTGGCCGGAGCCTCGGAGCTCGAGGCGCGGAGGTTCGCGCTGTTCGCCTATACCGGCGCGGTATTGTGGTCGGCCACCTTCATCACGCTCGGCTATGTCCTGGGAGACCAGTGGACGCGCGTCTCAGAGATGGCGGACGAGACCGGATTGATCGTCGCCGGCGCCGCCATCGTGGTTGCCGGAATCGGCTATTTCGTGTGGCGGCGCAGGCGTCGCCGCGCGCGGCCGTCCTGACGGGAGGCGGCCGTGAGCGCCGAACCGCGCGCGTAAGCAAGCGGATCAGGACGGTTTAGCGGGAGTCCGCTCCCTGACGGTCGCGGTTCGGTGCTGCGGGTTTGGCATGTCGCGCACCGCTGACGGCTGTTTGAGGTACACTTGCTAGTCCGGGAGGTTGGATTGATCGGACGAATCGCGATGCTGCCGATGGCCTGGGCGCTGCTGGCGGGAGCGGCGCCGGCCCAGACGACGGAAAAACTGGCGCCGTATTATCCTACTCCGGAGAAGATCGTCGAGCAGATGCTGAAGCTCGCGGAGTTGAAGCCGGGCGAGAAGATGTTCGACGTGGGAAGCGGCGACGGGCGCATCGTGATCATGGCGGCG
>DATNLV010000426.1:0-4100 GCA_035602665.1 Bryobacteraceae bacterium
TTCGATGTCGAGAATGTCAGCTCCATGCACTATCTCTTCGTGACCCTCTTCCGTCCGGGCGAGATGCAATCGATCTACTTCCTGGATCGCGAAGCGGACGACGTCTGGCGCTACTACAGCATCTCGCGCATCGGGAGGAACGCGAGCCGCCTCGCGGCAGGACACGCGTCTTCCTCGATCAACCGGGCCGTTGCGCTCTACCGCTTCCTGGCCGGCATTCCCACCGATCAGGAGCCTCCGGCCGCGCGCTGATGGCGCCTCATCTTGGGACGGGCATCCCAGCCGCGGCGAGCGCGGGAGTATGCCGGAGGTCCACGTCCACCGCCTGCAATTGACCGAGTTGCTTGAGCACGCGGGCCCAGTCGCCGGCGTTTGTCTTCGTGGAAAAGGGAGCGTCGAGGTCGTGGTAGAACGCGAGAATGTCGGTCCGGAGTTCGGGTGGCATTTCCGTGTAGTGGCCCTCCAACTTGTCCAGCAGCCGCGAGTACGCGGTATCCGCCAGTCTGTATTCGCCCGCCGGGGTGAACCTTCCCACGTCGAGATTCTCGTTCGGCAGCCGGAGGCGGCCCGCGTTCTGTTCGGAAAGGAGCGCGCGGTAGCGGTCGATGGTCGAGTTGAAGCTGGCCATGTACATCTTTTCCGTCTCCGGTGTCAGCCGCTTGAACGACAAGGCTCGTAGCGGGCCCACCCTCGGCGCGATGCGGAGTGCGACTGTCAGAAGCTTCGAGCGGATGCCCGGTCGAGTGTACGTGGAGCCCCAGTTCTTCTCGTAGCTGGACCGAGACAGGTTGTAAAGGAAAGTCTTGCGGGTCATGCTGGGAGCTTCTTTTCGGATTGCCTGTTTCCTGATTTGCCAGGCAACTCTGGTGATGGCCGGGAAGACCGAGCCGACCGCTCGACGATACGACCCGATAGCGAGATCGACACTCATGAATACCTTCTCCAGCCGCAGTCCATAGGTATCCTGAAACGCCCGATCGAGTAGAGGCTTTGCGACCTCAAAGCCGATGAAGCTCTTATATGCGGCTGAGGCGTAGCGGCCCTTGGCGGCCTGAAAAACGTCGAACGCGAACTCTGTCCTGGCGTGGGAAAACGGATCGTCGGCATACGTCACCTGCTGTCCGAATTTCACGCCAAGATCGGGGTAGAACAGCGGAACGGCCCGGTTGACGGCTATTGGGTGGCCATTGTTATCCGCGGCATAGTGCGAAAGCGCGCCTAGGGCGAAGGCGTACTCATCGAGGTCCTGGGACTCGCGGATCAGGCTGAGGACGAAATCGCCGCTCCGGACGTAATGCGTCAAGTCGCTGAAGAGCTTGCTGCCGAACGGGTAGTAACCCAAGTCCTGAATAATGCACCCGCCGTAGGCGTAGGCGTGCGCTTGCTTCAACTCATCCGGTGTTGCAGCCGGGAAGCGCTTGAGTAACAAGGGGCGGATCGCACTGTCCCAGGTGGAATCGATGATGGCTTCGTGGGTGAGAACGGAATACGCGTAGGCGCCTGGGACCGGCAAGAGGAGTAACAGCCCAAGAGCGGCTATGTGCCGAAGGGTCCTGAGCCGACTTATTGCGGCATGTTGTGTCATGGTTCTTACCGTGCGAGGGCACGTTCGTGGCCACGGTCGCGACTCTGGGGTTTGGCCGTGTTTTCGCGGATATGCAGAAGCGCGGACTTACACAACCTGCACCTCCGAAGCAGAACCTGCATTGAGGCGCCGCCGGGGCCGGGGGCTGGGTTTGCCTGCGCCGCTACGTAGGATGGCGCCAGCGGTGCATTGGTGTAGTGCGCCGCGAATGTCGAGCAGGTTGACTGACAGGAGGCCGATGGTGGGACAGGCACGAATTTCGCAAGTGCGGCGAAATTCGAGCCAGTCCAGCCAGTCCCGGGTTTGCCGCCAATTCCGATGCGCGACGGAATCTACGGCGCATTACAATAGTTCTCCGACCGCTTGGGGAGATTCTTACAACACTGCCAAGCAAGAAGCTGTGGCGGGAAAAAGTATTATCAACAGAATGGCGGTGAGGGTGGGATTCGAACCCACGGAGGAGTCACCCCCTCAACGGTTTTCGAGACCGCCCGATTCAACCACTCTCGCACCTCACCGGCTTGAATGCGGGTCTGCTTCTAGTATACAGAAGGGCGCTACAGGCAGGACGCGGAAGACTGGACCGCGTAACGCCGCGAGCGCCGCGCTGTGAAATAATGCGAGTCGTGGTGCGGCGACTCGTGGAAGGCCGGCTGCGGTGGGCGCTCATCGGGTGGATGTTCGTCATGAGCGCGATTGCGTTCCTGGATCGCGTCAATCTCTCGATTGCCGGGAAGGCGCTGGCGCGGGAGTACGGGCTGTCGGACCAGCAGCTGGGCTGGGTGTTCAGCGCCTTCGTTTTGGGCTACGCGCTCTTTCAGGCTCCCGGCGGGCGGCTGGCCGATCGCTTTGGGCCACGGCGGGTCATTGCCCTGGGCGTGGTGTGGTGGGGCTTGTTTACCACGTTGACCGCGCTGGTCCCGGTGGGATTCGCGCTGGCGCTGCCGCTGCTGCTGGTGGTGCGGTTCGTGCTCGGCAACGGCGAGGCCGTGGTGTACCCGTCCTCGAACCGGCTGGTGGCGAGTTGGATTCCTACGGCGGAGAGGGGCATCGCCAACGGCCTGATCTTCGCGGGTGTCGGAGCCGGTTCCGCCATCACGCCTCCGCTCATCACTTACATCATGGTGCACTGGGGCTGGCGCTGGTCGTTCTATGCCAGCGCGGTTATCGGCCTTGCGGCGGGGGCGATCTGGTATCTCATTGCGCGCGACGCTCCGCGGGAGCACCCCTGGATCGGAAAGCGTGAGTTGGCGCAGATCGAGGCTGGACTGCCCGTGGCGGCCGGGCCGGCGAGCGGACGCGCGGCTCCGCCCTGGAGGCGGATTGTCAGCAACAGGAACGTACGGGTGGTTACCCTGGCTTACTTCACCTTCGGCTATGCCTCGTACATTTTTTTCACCTGGTTCTTTCATTACCTGAACGAAGTCCGCGGGCTGGATCTGAAAGCGAGTACGATTTACTCGACCATCGCGTTTCTGGCCATCGCGGTAGGCTCGCCACTGGGAGGATGGGTGGCCGATGTCCTGGTCGGCCTCTACGGGCGCCGCGTGGGACGTTGCGGAGTGGCGGCTTTCGGAATGGGGCTGGCCGCGATCTTCCTGGCGCTGGCGACCGAGGTGAAGAGCGCGCCACTGGCCAGCGTCGCGCTAGCGGGCGGCGCCGGCGCGCTGTACCTCTCGCAGAGTGCCTACTGGGCGGTGACGGCGGACATAGCAGGTCCCTGGGCGGGGTTCACATCGGGCCTGATGAACATGGGGGGACAGATCGGTGGGGCGGTAACCGCTTCACTGACGCCATGGATTGCCGCACGCTTCGGCTGGAGCGCTTCGTTCCTGGTAGCGGCGGCGCTGGCGGCGGCTGGGTCGGCGGCCTGGTTGCTGGTGGATCCCGACGGCCGCGTTTGAGATCCGGCGAATCCGCCGCGCAAGCCGGCTGCCCTGTCGCGCAGTTGAAAGTGCCGATCGATGAGTTCCGGCGTGCAAGGGAGGGGAAGGTCCCAGCACTGATCCGAACCCACGGGCATCAGGACACGCAGATTGCCGCTGACCACGCTGGCCGCCCGCAACTCGGCCCAGCCATCCGAGGCTCGGTTGAAAACATGCACGGAGACGCCCTCCCGGCTGGGCATCGGCTGCGGGAGGAGCCAGCGATTGCCTGCCGCATCGAGAGGCCGAGTTTGGTGGGCGCCCAGGACCACCGCTGCGCAGATCGAGGCCACCACCATAGACAGGATGGGCCGGCGCAGCGGCAGGATTCCAATCTGCCGGCGGCCAACCGCCAAGGCGAGCGCGGTGGCGGGCCACAGCAGGAAGAAGCTCAGACCGAACCTCGGGTTCGGAGCGCCCCAGAACAGAAATGCAAGTCCAGCCAGGCCGGTAGCGAGGACCCACAGAAGAAACCGGGAACGGCAGGCAATCCAACGCCGGATCAAGACCACCGCGCCGATCAAGGCCACCCCGAGCAGACCGGCTTTGTCTTTTCGCTCCACCCAGGAGCGCAGCCACGCCGCGCCGCC
>DATNLV010000427.1:0-3081 GCA_035602665.1 Bryobacteraceae bacterium
ATCGTCACCGCGGTCTCGCCGGAGCTGACCAGACCGACCACGCCCGTATCCGGCGAGTAGCCGATGGCGCCGCTCAGCTCGCCCGCGACGGTGACGCCCTCCGCCAGTTGTTGGCCCATGTGCCGTGCCACGTCCGGCAAAGGCGCCAGGGGGAAACGATCGAGCTTGGCCAGCGCGGCCCAGTGGGGCTGCGCGAAGTAGTCTCTCACGCGGAACTCGAGAGAGACCGGAAGCGTCTCGCCCTCGGGGGTCGCGGTTTCGAGCGCCAGCGTCTGCGCGATCAGGTCCAGGCGTCCTCGAAACTCCAGCGGCCATCCTTCGCCGTGCGGCGGCATCAGGTCCCAGCGGTGTATGTCGCGGAGCTGCACCTGGCCGGTGATTTCGACGTCCGACGGCGGCCCGGCCAGCCGGACGCTGGCGCCGATCTGCCCGTGAACTCCGAGATCGTGGCCGTGCGCCAGCCGGATCAGGTCCGATAGCGAACTGCGCGCCAGCTCGACCGAGGCCTCGATGCGGCCTCCGTTGTCGCCCGGCTGCCAGCGGCCGCGCGCCGTGAACTGGCCGAAGCCCTGGCTACCACGATCGGTGCGTGCCGGCGCGCCTTCCAGGCGAAGCCGCCACTCGCCATCCGGCGATGTGGGCGGGAAGATGTCGAGACTGGTGTCCGCCAGATAGAAGATCGACTTGGTGTCGCCGAGTTTGAAGTTGATGCGCCCGTTGCGAACCAGGATCTCCGGCAATCGCATCCGCGCCGCTGCCGCACCTGCCGTGCGGTCCAGCAGAGCCTCGAAATTCCAGTGCCCTCCGGCGGGACGCGCCAGGTTGATACTCGTATCGTCGAGCTTCAAGCTGGAGAATTGCAGGCGTCCGGTCCAGAGGCTCTTGAAGCTGACGCGAGCCGTCATGGACTCGACATAAGCAAAGGGCTCCAGACCAACCGCCGGGTCCTCGTGGATCACCACCTTATCCACCGAGAAGCCAGGGCCGCCGAACAGGTCGAGGTGCACTTCGCCGATCTCGACTTCGCGGCCCAGCGCCTGGCTCAGGCTGGCCTTCACGCGCGCGCCGAAACGGTGCGCATCGACGAGCGGTGCGACCAGGCCGGCCACCACCACCAGGGCGACGGCCGCCAGCCCGAGTCGCCAGATCGTTTTCTTGCGCAGCCTCATGGCAATCCGCCCAGAGAGCGATAGGCCTCCGGGTCGTCGACGTCCCGCAGAATGCCCGGGTCATCTACGTCAACATAGCAGGCTTCGGCGGCGTGACGGTGAACGATCTCGCTCGCCTGCGCCTCGACAGGCAGGGCCAGGAACTCCAGGATCAACCGGCGCGCGACGCATACGGGATGACCTCGCCGGCCCAGAAAGCGGGGAATCGCCAGTCCAGAACCGCCACCCCCCAAAAAAGTCGCCACCACACCCGCAACAGTTCCTGGTTGTACCCGCGGGAAGTCGACAGGGGTAAAAAGGACCCCCGTAGCCTGCTCTGGAACCGCCCGCAGGCCGCACTGGAGGGAACTGAGTTGCCCCTCCCGATACCGCTGGTTGAGCACGAAGGTCGCCTCGGACGCGCGGACGGAGCCTTGGCGGATGACGTCGGCATGGGCTCCAAGTACAACAATTATCGGGTCGGCGTGGGCTGCCAGCAGGCCGATCATGCGGTCCAGGAAGTTCTCCGGGGGCTCGCAGCCAGGCGCCGGCAGCAGCGCCTTGGGGCGCCCCATACGGCTCGATTCGCCAGCGGCCAGGATCACTCCGGCCAGACCGGCCCGGTGGTGCGGATTTGGGTCCGCGGAGGTCACTTCAGATGGGCCTTCAGGCGCTCGTTCGTGAACAGGGATTTCGAGAGACCTTCCCACTCCGGCGGCGCGTTGCGTCTCACCGCGATCATCTCCGCCACCACAGAGACGGCGATCTCCTCCGGCGTGACCGCGCCGATCTCCAGACCCATGGGAGCGTGCAGGCGCTCGAAGGCCGCCGCCGGGAGGCCTTCCTTCTCCAGTTCCCGAATCACCGAGATCACCTTGCGCTTGCTGCCGATCATGGCAATGTAAGCCGCCCTGGTGCCCACCGCCCAGCGCAGCACCCGCATGTCGTCGCGATGGCCGCGGGTCACGATCACGATGAAGCTGTTCTCTGTAACCTCAAGACGCGGAAAGACTTCCTCGTATTCCCCGGCGATTGTTTCGTCGGCATCGGGGAACCGTTCGCGGTTGGCGAATGCCTCGCGGTCATCGATGACCACGGTGGCGAATCCGGCCATCCCGGCGATCTTCGCCAGGCCTTTCGAGATGTGGCCGCCGCCGAACAGGAACGCCCGGGGTTGGGGCTCGACAGGCTCCACAAAGACCTCCAACTGGCCGCCGCAGATCAGGCCGTTGTCATAGGCGGCGTCCTGGCCGAGGTTGAAGCTGAGGCGCCGGGACTGGCCGGTTTCCATCACTTCGCGGGCGGCGTTCCAGACCTCTGCCTCCACGCAGCCACCCCCGATTGTGCCGGCAATCGACCCGTCTTCGCGCACCAGGAGTTTGGCGGTCTGGTAGCTCGGAATGGAGCCGCGCACCTCTACAATGGTTGCGAGCGCGCATTTCTGGCCCAAACGGCGCAGGCGGACCAGTTCCTCGTAGACGTCCACTGCGGCGATTATAACATCTCAAGATTCAGTAACATGAGTACTATAGGCAGTTTTAGGATTTCGTGATATGATCCGCTGTAAAGCTGAATCAGGTAGCTTGGCCGTGGGGTTGGCTCTGGTGTTCGACCTCGACGGCGTGATCGTGGACTCCAACCGGGTTCACTCGGAAGCCTGGCGCGAGTACCTCCGGCGGTGCGGGCGCGAAGTGCCGGGGGATTTTGACGTGCGGATGTTCGGCAAGCGCAATGACGACATCGTCCGCGACGTGTTCGGTTGGGAACTCGAGCCCGCCGAGGTCCTCCGCCACGGTGCGGAGAAGGAGAGACTGTACCGGGAAATGATGGGCCCGGAGTTGCGGGCTCACCTCGTTCCAGGGGTGGCATCCTTCCTGGAGCGGCACTCGGACATGCCGATGGCAGTGGCGACCAACGCGGAAACGCCCAATGT
>DATNLV010000470.1:0-4097 GCA_035602665.1 Bryobacteraceae bacterium
TCGCTCGCGGCCCAGGCAAGTACCACGTCCCGCGATTCCTCCAAAATGATTTCGCTCGGTACTGGCGAACGATGGCCGTTGACTTCGCGTACAAGCGTCGGACCCGCTTTGGCAAAGGCGCGGCGTTACGCAATTTCAAACTACGCATGTCGCGCAAGCTACTGTACGTCTCCGGTCTGCTGAGCTGCTTTAGCTGCGAGCTTAAGCTCACTGCTGGATCAAGCGTGTTTCCCTGTGAGAAATTCGCCGGCACGCCAGAGTGTGTGGGTTGTCTGCGGGAGTCGATACGTCGAACGCCCTTGGAGATCCTCGCGACGGTTGTCCTAGCGTTCGACCATTTGCAGGAAACGGGCCGCAAGCTCTTTGACGCGTACGATCACTTCATCGGCTTGCTGGCGGACAATGCCACACGGGACTACCTCGAAAACCTACCAGTGCGTCCGGACCCCCAGGACCAAGTCTGGGGGCGCGCTCGCATGGTAACTCACGCCTTTCGAGACGCCCTGCTCGAGCTATTCTTCGACCAGGAAAGTCGTCTGGCCGAACTGACTAAGATGTACGGAGTGTTTTGATGAGCAGAACCATCGGTTTTTCCACAGGGGCATTGGCGTACGCGGACTTTCGGCGTGCTCTGCGAATGCTTCACTCGCGTGCCGTCGCCGCCGTTGAGCTTTCCGCTCTGCGCCAACCTGAGCTGCAGCCATTGATGGAGAGTCTGGACGCGCTGGATCTTTCGCAGTTTACGTACATCGCCGTGCATGCGCCGAGCCGTGTCGAGCCAGCAGCTGAGCCCGAGGTTGTACGGTCGCTGCTGCGAGTTGCCGAACGCGGCTGGCCAGTGGTGTTGCACCCGGATGCGGTGCATGATTACGCACTGTGGCGACAACTCGGGGCAGCGCTGTGTGTTGAGAATATGGACCGGCGCAAGCCCCACGGCAGAACGGCGGGCGAGCTTGAATCGGTATTCGAGCGGCTGCCTCAGGCAAGCCTATGTTTCGATATCGGGCACGCCCGGCAAGTGGATAGTACGATGACCGAGGCGTACTTTATCCTCCGGACCTTCGGCAATCGCTTACGGCAAGTGCATGTCAGCGAAGTGAACACTAGGAGCACCCATGATCCACTCTCGTTCACCTCGGTGCTTGCGTTTCGCCAAGTGGCGGAACTCATTCCTGAGAACGTGCCGCTGATCCTGGAGACTCCAGTCTGCGAAGGCCAGATCGAATCCGAGATGGCGATTGTGAGAGAAGCCTTGCCGCTGCTCGCCTATGCGTGACAGTTGAGCACATCCGGCAGTGCTGGGACCCAGGCCGTCATCCGCCGGAGGTAGACCTGCTCGCCCCCGCGCACACCTCTTCGTAATACCGCTCATACTGCGGAATCGTCAGCGAAGAGCAGAAGCGGGTCTCGGCCGTGCGGCGCGCGGCTCCGGACATTCTCTGGTAAAGCTTCTCGTCGGTGAGCAGTTCGATCACCCGGGCCGCCTGCGCCTGAATGTCTCCCACCGGTTCGAGGAACCCGTCCACCCCATGCGTGACCAGCTCCGGCAACCCGCCGCCTCGTGTCGCCACCGCCGGTACTCCGCAGGCCATCCCCTCGAGCGCGGCCAGTCCGAACGACTCCAAATCGCTCGGCATCAGCAGCACGTGCGCCAGCGGCAGCAGCCGCTCCACGTGACTCTGCTTACCCATGAACGTCACGTGCTCCTCGAGCCCCAGCTCGCGCGTAAGCGCCTCGGCCGGCCCCCACTCCGGGCCGTCTCCCACCATCAGCAGGTGCGCCGCCGCGTGCCGCCGCACTTCCGCCAGGATGCGAATGCAGTCCGTCACGCGCTTCACCGGCCGGAAATTCGAGATGTGGATCAGCACCTTCTCGCCCTCCGGCGCCAGCTTGGCCTCGCGCCGCCGCTGCGGGTCGGGCTGGTACATCTCGCAGTTCACGAAATTCTTGATGACGCGGATCTCGCGCCGCACTCCCAGGAACTCCGCCGTCGCGTCGCGCAGGTAGTCGCTCACCGCCGTCACGCCGTCCGATTCCTCGATCGAGAACCTGGTGATGGGCAGGTAAGAGCGGTCCGCGCCCACCAGCGTGATATCGGTGCCGTGCAGCGTGGTGATGAACGGCAGCCGGCGCCCCTGGCGCTTCAGCATGTCGCGCGCCAGCAGCGCCGAGATGGAATGCGGGATGGCGTAGTGCACGTGCAGCAGGTCGAGCGAGTATCGTTCCGCCACCTCCGCCATGCGCGAGGACAGCGCCAGCGCGTAGGGCGGATACAGGAACAGCGGGTAGGTGGTGACCTCGACCTCGTGATAAAAGATGCGAGGAATGCCCGCGTCCAGGCGGATCGGATTGGCGTACGCGATGAAGTGGACTTCGTGGCCGCGGTTGGCCAGCTCCAATCCCAGTTCGGTGGCCACGATCCCGCTGCCGCCATAGGTCGGGTAACACGTTATGCCGACTCTCACGCTACTAGGCTAGCAGCATGGCCTGTGGCACGTGGCGCTTCGTGGCGGCCAGACGCATCCTGATCGCGAAGCGCATGGAGCTCACATGAGGGATCCACAGGCCACCGGCCACAAGCCACAAGCCACAAGCCACTTACCCCGGGATCCGGATCTTGATCCCCGCTCCGTGGCCCGGCCGCGACTCGATCGAGAGCTCGCCCCCCAGGCTCCTCACCCGGCGCCGGATGCTCGCCGGCCCCAGCCGCAGCAGGTCCAGCTCGTCCAGGTTGAAGGTGCCGCTGAAAGGGAAACCCGCGCCGTCGTCGTCCACCGCCAGTTCCACGGCCTTTCCCGCCTGCTCGAGAGACACCACCACGCGCCCCGCCTTGGAATGCTTCTGGACGTTGTGCAGCGCCTCGCGCAGGATCTGCAGCAGCTCGAGGCTGCTCTCGTGCGCCGCCTTGATCGTCGTTTCCGAGCAGACGAACCGCCCCGCGATGCCGGTGTCCTTCTGGAAGTACTCGACGATCCGCCGTGCCGAGGCCACCATGTCGGCCGCATCCAATTCGGACGGACGCATCCCGCGCAGGAACGAACGCACGTCGGCCACGATCTCTTTCGACAGGACCTGCAGCTCCCTGAGGTCCTGCATTCCCGCCGGCGGATCGCGCTTCAAAATCGTGCCCAGGATGTCGAGCCGCACCTGCATGCCGATGAAGCTCTGCAGCGGGCCGTCGTGGAAGTCGCCGGCGATGCGCTGGCGCTCCTGGTCGCGGGCCTTTTCCGCTTCCATGGCCAGGCCTTCTTCACGCCGTATGCTCTCCTTCAGCCACTGCTGCAGCTTCCTCTTCTGGTACGTCAACGTGCAGCCCAGCAACCCCGCGATCAGCACCACGCGCCGTATCACGTCGCCGCCGGGCGGATTCACGAATGAGAAGAACGCGAGCAAGGCCCCCACCACGATGAACACATCGCCCCAGTCGTGGTTGACCACGGCCGACATCATCAGATACAGGAAGAAGAACGAGCCGATCCAGGCATTCGGGTCGTTGCCATAGGCCGCGAAGACCGCGAAGAAGACCATCTCGAAGAAGAGGCCGGCGAGCGACCCCTGAATCCGGTCCAGCTTGCGCCACAGCAAGGCGCTCAGGCTGTAGGCCGAAAACACCAGGGCAAAGACGGGAACCAGGATCGTCCCATGCCGGGGTGCCAGCATCTCGGCGTAGAGGCAGGCGAACGCCAGCACCGCGCGGAGTACGGTCCGCATCCGGTGCCATTCTCGTGCCAACGCTGCAGGATCGTAAGCCATCTGAAAGCTCGGCGCCGCTACGGCGCCCGGTGCTCCTAACGGCGGTACAGGTACAGGGTATGACTGCGGCCCTGCCCGTCGTCCTCAATGTATTTTGTCGTCTCGGGTTTCCAATCGGCAAACTCGAAATCGTGCGCGACGACGCGCGCGCCCTTCTTAAGCTGGGCATCGAGCAACGGCCGAAGCTTGTCGGTCGAGCCGGGGAGAAGGTACACCGTCACCACGTCGGCCGAGCGGTAGTCCTGCTTCATGAGGTCGCCGTGGATGATCCGCGCCCGCTCAGCCAGGCCGAGCTTCCGGATGCGGTCCGAGCTCTGCTTCCACAGGTCGTCGTCGAATTCCAC
>DATNLV010000496.1:0-5707 GCA_035602665.1 Bryobacteraceae bacterium
TTTCCACCAGCCCCAGGCCGGCGGCGAAGAGGGTTCGGCCAAGGTCAGGTTCGGGCTCCAGATCCAGAATCTGACCAAAGCCTGGCGCGACCACCGAGGCTTCACGGAGTCCGGCGGAGTCCTGATCGCCGCCGTCGATCCCGGATCTTTTGCCGACGATATCGGGTTGCAGCCGAACGATGTCATCACCACCATCAACCGCCGTCCGGTGAATTCCATCGACGACGTTCAGAAGCTCCAGGCCACGCTCAAGCCGGGCGAACCGGCGGCTTTCAAGGTGCTGCGCGGGGCCCGCACCGCGCGTGGGGAATGGGTGTGGCAGCCCCTGTTCGTCGCCGGAACTCTGCCGGCGAATCCGTGATAGCATTTTGGGGGATGGGCGGGGCCGTTTTCCCGCCGCCTTACCGAGTCGTAGTCTCGTGTCCTTACCGAGCCGCGACCGCAAGGGAGCGGTCCAGGAGTACCGTTTGCGGATCATAGCCGCGTTGCTTTTGATTCTTTGTTTGTCCTGGCCGGGTTTCGCGGTCCAGCCCAAGAAGCACACTCCCGCCACCGCTGCATCCAAAAAGAAGGCGGCCGCGAAGAAGGGCCGCCGGCGCGGCGCCAAGCCCAGGAGCCAGGCGCAGACGGCGCCCACGCCCGACCGCTACCAGGAGATCCAGCAGGCGATGGTTGCCAAAGGCTATGGTCCGCAGGCAGCCAACGGAGTCTGGGGACCCGAATGGTCCTCGGCCCTCAAGCGCTACCAGCAGGATCAGAAGCTGGAGCCAACGGGCAAACTCAATTCGATGTCGCTCATCACCCTGGGCCTCGGGCCCAAACGGGAATCGCCGGCCGGAGTCACCGCTCCCCCGGCGCAACCGCCGGCCGCGGCGCCTGCCCCGCCGGCGCAACCGTCAAGTTCAAGCTCAACCGTGCGAGAACCCAAATGATCATAGGCGTTCCTAAAGAAGTTAAAGATCACGAAACCAGAGTTGGATTGGTGCCGAGCGCGGTCATCGCGCTTCGCGAAGCCGGCCACCGCGTGCTTGTTCAGACCGGAGCCGGAGAGGGCAGCTCGATTCCTGACCAGGATTATCGAGAGGCCGGCGCCGAGTTACTTCCCGCGGTCTGCGATGTGTGGAAAAGCGCGGACCTCGTCATCAAGGTCAAGGAGCCCCAGCCATCCGAATACGGCTGCCTCCGTCCCGGCCTGATCCTGTTCACGTATCTGCACCTGGCGCCGCTGCCCGAGCTGACCAACCGTCTGCTCGAAGCCAGCGTGACGGCCATCGCGTACGAGACCATCCGCGAGCAGGACGGCTCGCTGCCCCTGCTGACTCCCATGAGCGAAGTCGCCGGGCGCCTGGCCGTGCAAGTCGGCGCGGTGTATCTGGAAGCGCCCAACGGCGGCCGCGGCGTGCTGCTCGGCGGCGTTCCGGGCGTGGCGCCGGGCAACGTCGTCATCCTGGGCGGCGGCATCGTCGGCACCAACGCGGCCAAGATCGCGGTGGGCATGGGCGCGCGCGTCACTATCATCGATCGAAGTCTGAACCGCCTGCGCGAACTCGACGACATCTTCAACCAGCAGGTGGTGACCCTGGCCTCGAACGTCTGGACCGTCGGCGAAGCCGTACGCCAGGCCGATCTGGTCATCGGCGGCGTCCTCATTCCCGGCGCCTCGGCCCCCAAACTGGTGCGCCGCGAGATGGTCGCCCGCATGAAGAAGGGCGCGGTGATGGTGGACGTCGCCATCGACCAGGGCGGCTGCTTCGAAACCTCGCACGCCACCACCCACACCGACCCCGTTTATTTCGTCGATGGCGTGCTGCACTACTGCGTTTCGAACATGCCCGCGGCCGTGCCGAACACCTCGACCCTGGCGCTCACCAACGCCACGTTCCCCTACCTGCAGGAGATCGCGAGCAAGGGATTCGAAAAGGCCTGCCGCGAGCGCGCCGCCATCCGCGAGGGCGTCAACACCTACCAGGGCAAGGTGACTTACCCGGCCGTGGCGGAATCGCAAGGCCGCGAGTGGACGGCGGTGGACGCGCTGCTCTGAGGCCTACTTCGGCAGCTTCGCCGCGAGTTGCGGCACATCCAGCGGGATGAACTCCTTTACTCCCGGCCGCCCCTTGACCGAGAGCCAGACGCTGTCGTTGGCCGCGTGCAGGTCAATCTGGAATTCGTAGAATGGGCAGCACCTGCGCCACAGATCCAGCCATTGGGCCACGTCCGCGAGCGACGCCTTCCGTGGATCGACGCGGAATGCGTAGCCGTCCTTCAACTCCTTTGAAGCGTCGATCGCTGAAATCACGTGCTGCCCGATCTGCTCCAGTTCTTTGGGTTGGTCCGATGTGAGCGCCTTCAGGTTACAGGCGATGGGCGGGACTGTCTCGGCCGCCACAAGGATCGCAGTCAGGAGCAACGCTGTAGTGTTCATACGAAGATCATCCGACTTAAAGTCAACTTGAAGTCAAGTAAAATCGTAGTGATGACCATCGGGCAGGTGGCGAAAGAGTCGGGCTTTACGGCTTCGGCGATCCGCTACTACGAGCAAGTGGGCTTGCTGCCGCGCCCTGCGCGCGCGGGCGGCCGAAGGCATTACGACCGCTCTATTCTGGAGCGGCTCGCCATTCTGGAGCGCGCCAAGTCCTGCGGCTTCAGCCTGGCGGAAACGCGGCAGCTCTTTCACGGATTCCGCGAAGGCACTCCGCCATCGGAACGGTGGCAGACACTGGCGCGCCGCAAGATCGCCGAGTTGGAGGAACTGGAGCGCAAAATCGCGGCCACCAAGGAACTGCTCCAGCGCCCCTGCGCGTGCAAGGACCTCGCCGAGTGCGGCCGCCGGATCAGGTCCCGCTCCCGGCGAGCGGCAGCCGCCCCGCTTTGACCCGCCCGGCCAGCCGCTTTTCCAGTCGCGTTTCGCGCTTTCGCAGGTGCTCGGAATCCGCCAGCCCGCGCGCGCCGCGGACCATCTCCAGCGCCATCGAGTAATTGCGCTCGCGATGCTCGTAGTGCTTCGCCAGCGCTTCGAACGCCTGCAGGCGGCACGGATTCGGGCTGGCCGCGAGATCGGCCAGCACCGCCAGCGCGGCGTCCGCGTGCCCCAGGCGTTTCTCGAGCGCCGCCATGTCCCACATGGTGCGGAAGAGCAGGTTGTCCGGCAGGCCCAGATCGATGGCGCGGCGCATCAGCCCGGCCGCCTGCTCGCGCTCTCCGGCGTGGGCGAACCAGCGCGCCAGGCCCACCAGGTCCGCGCCGTGCAGGAAGCGCGTCGTGCCCGGCTCGCGGAAGGCGAACGGCACGATCCCGGTCAGGCACGCCGTCGTCAACAGGTCCACCGCGTTGTGGTGGAAGATGGGCACCACCTTCCAGGCCTGCTGCGTGCGTAGGTACTCGAAGTAGACGTAGGGGATCATTTCCCCGGGCAGGTCGCCCTCGCGCTCGACGCCCAGGATCTGGTTCTCCAGGTCCACCAGGCGGCAGCTTTCCAGGCGCAGCTTCCACAGCCGGCGCGCGCCGTGCAGCAGGTCCAGGTGCGCCAGGCGCGCGAACGGCGGCCGCGCCCGCGCCATGCGGTAGCGCGTCTCGAGCAGCGGCTGGTCGTAGGTCTTGCCGTTGTAAGTGACCAGGACGTCGAAGTTCGCCAGGTGCTCCGAGAGCGCCCACAGCAGGCTCGGCTCCTCACCGTAATCCCGCATGAAGAACTGCCGCACGCGAAAGCCCTCGGCCGTCACGCGCCCCACGCCGATCAGGAACGCATACGTCCCCGAGCCGCCCGCCAGCCCTGTGGTCTCGGTGTCGAGGAAGGCCCAGCGCGTTACGGGCGACGGCGGCGCCTCGCCACCCGAGAGCGCACCCAGCAGGTCCTCCGGCAGCTCGAGCAGGCTCGAGATGTCCATGCTGCCGTGGCGCCGATGGATGTCGTAGAGCCGCTCGGTTTCGAAGTGGTGCCCGAACGGTGTCTCGACCACCTCGCCCGTCATCCACTGCTCGATGAAGTACCGCGCCGGCCGCGCGTCCGTGGGCGACGCGGTGGCGGGCGGGCCGTCGGCGTACTTCCGGTCGATGCGCGCGATCTTGCGCCGCAATCCAGCGAGTTGGTCCTGTAGGTCGCTCACTTCGCTTTTTCTTTGCCTAGTGTAGCCCGCGTTTCAGACGACCGCAAGCCCAGTTGACCCGCGCGCCGGATCGTTGCATCCTGTAAGGACAAGTGCAGCCCCTAGGAAGATACCGGCTCCCGATGGTCCTGGCCGTATGCCTGTGGGCATTCGTCTGGGTCGGGCCCTACGTGTTGCGGGGGCGGGCGTCGGTGGTCACGGGGATCGAGTTGCTGTCGTGCGCTCTGTTCGTCGCGCTGTTCTGGATCGACCGGCGGAGCGGGTATTGGAAGGTGCTGTTCTGCGTCTTCTTTATTGCCTTCGCGATTCCCCACTTCCTGCACGGCGACATCATTTCCATGGCGCAGGGGGGGCTGTGTCTCTTGATCGGCTACTGGTGGTTCCGCTATGGCAAGGACCCGGGGACCGCGTCGCTGAAGGTGACCAGCGTCAAGGCCGTGGACCTGACGGGGATCGCGGAGTACGACGCGAGGACCCTCGCCGGAGTGTGCGTCGAGGAATGCTCGGAGGACTGGACCCAGCAGTTCTCTCAAGTGAAGACCGACGCCGAAGGACGCTTCGCGTTGCCGAGCCGCGAGGGTGCGGTTCACTACGTGAGGGTCTCGCGGCCCGAAGCGGGGACGGTGCACCTTCGCGTGGAACTCACTCCGGAAGCGCGGCCGCTGCGCGTCCGTCTGAAACGCCGGCGCATCAGCCTGCTGGACTGATCACGCGTTGGTTTCGATCTGCGATGAGCTTGCAATCCTGCACCTTTCGTGGTACATGTACTAAACAAGGTGCAGGGTGACGGAGAACACACCGCCGCAGAAGATCCCGTTGGTTTTCTTTCGAACGGAGGCAGGCATCGAGCCGGTGCGGGAGTGGCTGAAGGGATTGCCGGAGGCCGAACGACAGGCGGTCGGGAAGGACCTGCTGCGGGCGCAATGGCGATGGCCGGTCGGAATGCCGCTGTGCCGTCCATTGGGAAGTGGGTTGTGGGAAGTTCGAACGGACCTGCCGACCAGACGAACGGCGCGCGTGCTCCTGTGCGTCTACCGGGAGCACCTGATCGCGCTGCACGGGTTCGTTAAGAAGACACGCGCGACGCCGGATCGAGATCTGACGTTGGCGCGGCGGCGGCAGAAGGAGCTGGAGCGATGAGCAAGAAACACATGGGTTCGAGCATCGATGATTTCCTCAAGGAGGAAGGCATCTTCGAAGAGGCGCAGGCACAGGCGGTCAAGGAGGTCGTCGCCTGGCAACTCGCCGAGGCCATGAAGGCCAGGAAGATCTCGAAGGCGCGGATGGCGGTCCTGCTGAAGACGAGCCGCACCCAGGTTGACCGCTTGCTCGATCCGAAGAACGACATCACGCTCTCGAGCTTGCAGCGGGCCGCGGCGATGGTCGGCCGCCGCGTTACGATCGAGCTGGTGTGAAACGGGTCGCGCCGACTTCGATCGGAGCGGTCCGGCCGCGCCCTGAGTCCCGTTGACTGAGCGGCCGACCTCGCGGGGACCACATCTCGGCGATACCGACTATTTTGTGGCTGTGACGATCCTCCACGTGGACTCCGTCACGGCTTGGGGTCGGCGGCGCGCCTCTTCGAGACCGTAACCGGCACAATC
>DATNLV010000507.1:0-4142 GCA_035602665.1 Bryobacteraceae bacterium
GCCTCCGGATGCCCCGCCTCGAATCCCATGCCCCGCACGCCGCCGGAAGCGAAGGCCCATAGCGATTGCACCAGGTGCTCGCCGCGCGGCACGCCATTATTCCACGGTGCCAGCCACATGACGACGCGCGTCACCACCACGTGCGGATACCCGATTGTGTAGGCCAGCCAGCCCACCGCGACCAGCGCCACGGCGGCCACCGAAACCAGCCCGATGCGCCGGCGCGCCACGGCGTACAGGCACAGAAACAGCACCGAAAGCACCAGCGCCGGACCCAGATCCTGCTGCAGGAAGAAGAACACGATCGCCAGGCCGACGGCCACAATCACCGGAAGCGCGTGATCGAACCGCGGCAGGCTCACTGGGAGCCGCACCCGCTTCTCTTCGAGCTCGCGCAGAAACTCCCACCGCCGCGCGAAGTAGGACGCCAGGAACAGCACCAGCAGCAGACGCACCACTTCCACCGGCTGGAAGAACCAGAGCCGCACCTTGACCCCGCTCTCGCCCGGCCCGGTCCCGAACACAAGCAGCGCGGCCGAGAGCGCCAGACTCAGAGCCAACGCGGCCTCGCCGTGCCGCGCGATCCAGCGTGCGCCGTCGTTGGCGCGGTCGAGCGCGCGCGCCACCGCGGGCGGTGGTTTGAGCTCGCCCAGGCTGCGCAGCCGCATCGACTGATCGAGGCACGTGACCGCGGCCATCAGCGCGCACCCGCCCACGACGCCGGCCGCAACATCCGCGAAGGTCAGGAAATCGCGCAGCGGATCGCGCAGGCTCACCATCAGGATGACGCTCACTCCCGTCAGCAGAAACAATGCCGCGAGCAGAGTGCGGTCGCCTTGAAAACGGATCGCGGCCCACAGCAGGTGCGTCGCCCAGAACGCCCCGAATAGCAGAACCCACCAGCGCAGGAATGCACTCTCGAAATCGCCAGGCGTGCGCACGGCGAACGCAGGTTTGACGTAGGAGGCGAACTCGTCGGGAGTGAACAGCCGTATGCGGTCCGCCTGTGCATGATCGAACCGCGGCTGATACAGGGCCAGCACCCCGCCGCGGATCGCCTCTATCTTCGTCAGGCGGATCGCGGCGAGCCGGCCCGCATTGTCCGGCGGCGCGTGCCGCACCACTTCGGCGATCTTCGTCGCAATCAGAATGCGCTGCCGCGTGTCTTGATAATGCGGCAGCCGGGCCGCGATCGCGGCCGCCGGAGTGCCTGGGCCGAGCAGCATCACTCCCACCGGCATCTGCCGCGACGCGCGCACCTGCCAGAACCCGGCCGCGAGAATCGCGCTGACGGCCGCCATCAGAACGGTCTCGCGCCAACGGCCCGGCGCGTCCCTCCGCGAGGCGGAGTCAGGTCTTGCGGATACTGTAGTAACTCTCATGCCAACTGCCAGTCGCCTGGGGGTGGAAAAATCGCTTCAGCCACGACGGATACCCAGATTTCATCTGCTCCAGGCGCGCCCGGAGCTGATCGATCCGGCTGCGACACTGCTGGATGTTACTCAGCGAACTGCCGTAGAGCGGGATCTTCGCAAACAGATCGATCGCTTTCTGGTCGAAGTCGATCGCGCGCTCGAGACGGTCCCGCGCCTGGTCGGGCAGAGTGCCGGAGATCTTGAGCGCCTCCGTTGCCAGGATGTCCGCGCGCTGCCGGTAGCATTCCGCCAGCATCGCTACCCACCGGTTCTCGCCCGTGAAGTCGAAGCTGCGGTCGCGCGCCTTCGCCAGGGCTTCCTCGGCCCGCTCAGGGTCCTTGCGGTTGTACAGCTCGATGATCGCGATTCCCAGCCACGGGTCGGGCGATCGCGGCAGCAGCTTCGCCGACTCTTCGAACAAACTCGCCGAGGCCGCAATCGCATCCGCGTTCTTCTCTCCGTGCGCCTCGATGCGTTTCAGGTGCGCCTCCGCCAGGCGCGTCCGCCCCTTGATCGCGTCGCTGCGCAGATCGTTCTCCCACGCCCGTTCGTAGAGTTGGCGCGCCGTTTGCCATTCCGCCGCCCTGACCGCTCCACTCCGGAACCGGACCAGAATCGCATCCCCCTCGGCGATATAGCCGCGGTTCATGGAGTCGAGAATTTTTGCGCTTCGGAACCACACGAAAGGGAGGTGGTTCAGTTCGTCGAGCCGAGCCCGGGCTTCGTCTGCGCTGACCTTCTCCGCGGCCAGATCGGTCTCGAGAGCCTGCGCCGCCGCTAGCGCATCCTTCTCCCGCACCATCCACCATACGGCCAGCCCCGCCACAATGAGAACTACGATCAGGCGCGCCAGGAGTTCCCTCGGCGTCTTCGGAATCGCCGCTTTCTTCTCCGGCTTGGGCTTTGCGCGCAGGGGCCCTGCCGACCGCCGGGTCTCCGCCGTCGCGCTCGAGGGAGGCACGCTCGACCGCACCGTCTCGCCCCGATACCCCGCCACCTTTGGCATCTCCGGGAAGTTCTTCAGATCGAGCACCAGTTCGCTGGCGCTCTGGTAGCGGCGCTCGGGCTCGGGATCGAGAAGCTTCTGAATGATGGCGTGCAGCGCCGGCGGGCAGTCTTCGACGCCCAGGTCAGGCACCTCCGGCCGCAGCCGGATCTGGTTCTCCATCTCCTCGATCGATTTGCCGGCTCCGAACGGCACCCGCCCGGCCGCCATCTCGTAGAGCATCGCGCCCAGCGCCCAGCGGTCCGAGAGCGGGTTCATCTCCTGCCGGTCGAGCAGTTCGGGCGACGCGTAGGCCGGGCTCCACGCCGGCGCGCGCGTTCCGCCGGGCTTCGAAAACGAGAGCGCTTTCGCGGTCCCGAAATCCAGCACTTTCACCTCGAACATTCCCTCCAGCACGCCCGCGATGCGCACGTTCTTCGGCTTCAGGTCGCCGTGGACCGCCGCGCCGAGCTGTTTGTCGTCGATGGTCGCGTTGAAGTTGCTCAGATTGTTCAGCAGCTCCGCCACCTCGAGCGCGATCCGGACCGCGAACCCCGGCGCGATGCGGCCACGCTCGGAGAGAATCTCGGAAACGTCGCGGCCTTCGATGAACTCCATGTCGATGAAGAAGTGCCCGTCCGCGTTTCCGTGCCGGTTGACGCTGACCACGCGGTGGTCCCGCTCCGAGAGCATCTGCTGCATCACGGCTCCGAAGCGCGCGGCCTCGACAAGGTCGTCGTTCTCCGCGAATTTCCGGATCGTCTTGAGGGCCACCCGTTTCCCGGTTTCCGTGTCGATGGCCACCCACACGTGCGACATGCGGGTCTCGGCCAGCAGAGTTTCGATCGCGTACCGCTCAAAGGTCGCGCCGGGGCCGAGATTCATCTACTTGCCCCCTCGCACACGCGGATGCGGCGTTTCGATCACGAGATTCTCCTTCGCGACCGCCGCCTCGTCTTTCGGCGAATCCTTCCAATTCACGTTTCGCTGGTTGTGGGCGATCAGGTTCCCGCGCAGGACGGGCGAGGCGTCGCCCGCGACCTCAACGCCGGCGTGCGGGGTTCCCCCCGACCTGCCGTTGTTCGTGATCGAACTGCCGGTGACTTCCGCCTTCGCCCGATCCTCGAATCGCAGGCCCGCGCCGGCATTGTCGTGGATCGAGCAGGTGCGGATGAGGACCGCCGAGGCGCCGCGCGCCAGCACCGCCGCCCCGCTGGTCTTCTCGATCTCGATGCCGTAGAGCGATCCATTCGAGTCCGCCGCCAATACTCCTACCGCGACATTCTCGCCCGCGATCTTGAACCCCAGGAGCGAACCCGATTTCCCCATGACGACCGCCGCGCCCGGGTCGCTGACGCTGGCGTTCGGCTCCAACACCACGTCGCCTTGCGCGACCAGATGAATGCCGTCCCGCATCCGCACGCTCTCTCGATAGGTTCCAGGCAGCACCAACAGCGTGTCACCCTGTCGCGCGTCCTCCATTGCATCCTGAATGGTCGAGTAGTCCGCGTCCGGCGTCTGCGACACCACCAGCGTGCGCGCCCCCTCCGGTTCCGGTTGCGGAACGTTACGCCAGCGCAGTGTGCCGAGGGTCGCCAGCACCCCTAAAACCGCTCCCACCGCGACGCCCGCGGCCAGCCAGCGCCACGGTCTGGTGCCCGATGGCGGCTTCGCCCCGGGCTTCACTCCGAACTCGGGCCCTTCGATATACACCACCGAGACGTTGTCCTTACCCCCCGCCT
>DATNLV010000508.1:0-2694 GCA_035602665.1 Bryobacteraceae bacterium
CCCCTACGACGGTTTAGCAAACCGCTGCTTTCGACCACTCAGCCACCTCTCCGCGGCCGCTGGAACGCATTTGAATCGTAGCATATTCCTGGTCCTTCGGAGTAGGCAAACGCTCGCAGCGAAGTGGGGCGGGCGCGTCTCCAGACCCGCCGCCCGGCCCCTCAGCCGCGGACTCGACACTTCAGGCACCACCGCCGGTTGCGGGGTCTGCGGTGGGATCGTATGATTGAATATGATTGCTGACAGCATCCAAGAAGGGCTGACCTTCGACGATGTCCTCCTCTTACCGGCACGCAGTGGCGTGCTCCCCGCCCAGGCAGATACCCGCACGTGCCTGAGCCGAACTATAGGCCTGCACATCCCCATCGTCAGCGCCGCCATGGACACGGTGACGGAATCGCACCTGGCCATTGCACTGGCGCGCGAAGGCGGAATCGGAATCGTTCACCGGAACATGTCCATCGAGCGGCAGGCCGAGGAAGTGGACCGGGTGAAGCGCAGTGAGAGCGGGATGATCGTGGACCCGGTCACCATGGCTCCCGAACAGAGAATTTACGAGGCGCTGGAGGTGATGCGGCGCTTCCGCATCTCGGGCGTTCCGGTGACGCGGAACGGCCGGCTCGTGGGCATCCTGACCAATCGCGATTTGCGCTTCGAGACCAATCTCGATCAGCCCATCGCGAACGTCATGACCAAGGACAACCTGATCACGGTTCCCGTGGGCACCACGCTCGAAGAGGCGGAGCAGATCCTGCACCAGCACCGCGTGGAGAAACTGCTGGTGGTGGACAAGGACTATGCGCTGAAGGGCCTGATCACGGTCAAGGACATACAGAAGAAGCTGAAGTACCCCAACGCCGCCAAGGATTCGCAGGGGCGGCTGCGCGTGGGCGCCGCCATCGGGGCGGGCGCGGATTTCCTGGAGCGCGCGCAGGAACTGGTGCGGCGCAAGTGCGACGTGCTGGCCGTGGACACGGCCCACGGGCACAGCGAGCGCGTGCTCGAAGTCGTGAAAGCGGTGAAGAGCAAGCTGCCCGATGTCCAGTTGCTCGCGGGCAACGTGGCGACTTACGAGGGCGCGCGCGACCTCATCGCGCTCGGCGCGGACGGAATCAAAGTGGGCATGGGGCCGGGATCGATTTGCACGACGCGCGTGGTCTCCGGCGCCGGCGTTCCCCAGATCACGGCCATCGCGGAGTGCTCGCGCGCGACCCGGGAGGGCGGCGTGCCGCTGATCGCCGATGGCGGCATCAAATACTCCGGCGACGTCACCAAGGCCATCGCGGCGGGGGCGGACTGCGTCATGATCGGCAGCCTCTTCGCGGGCACCGATGAGAGCCCGGGCGAGACCATCCTCTATCAAGGGCGCACCTTCAAGAGCTACCGAGGCATGGGATCGACCAGCGCGATGGCGGTGGCGAGCGCCGACCGGTACGGGCAGGAAGTGAACTCCAAGCTCGTCCCGGAAGGCATCGAGGGGCGAGTGCCTTACAAGGGGCTGCTCTCCGAGATGGTGTATCAACTGGTGGGCGGTCTCAAGGCCGGCATGGGGTATTGCGGTGCGTCCACGATTCGCGAGTTGCAGGAACGGTCGCGGTTCCTGCGCGTGAGCCCGGCCGGGCTGCGCGAAAGCCACGTCCACGACGTCATCATCACCAAAGAGGCGCCGAATTACCGCGTCGAATAGGGGGCCGCTGGTTCGCATATGAACTGTCCCGGTTGTGGCGCCGCCATGCGGTTCGACGACATGAAGGGTTGCCTGGAGTGCGACTTTTGCGGCGCCGTGAAGGTGCTCGAGCCGGACGCCGATGGCGTTGCGCTGCTGGGCACGGCGTCGGAGATCAAGTGTCCGGAGTGCCACGCCGCGCTTGAAGAAGCCGCGGTCCACGGACGGCGGCTGCTGTCGTGCCCGCGCTGCCGCGGGCTCCTGCTGGGCATGGACGCCTTCATCAATCTGGTCGAGCTGCTGCGCGCGGAGCGCACCCAGGCGCCGGAGCCTCCGCACCGTTTCGATCCGAAGGAACTGGACCGGCATCTGGAGTGTCCGCGGTGCGGCGCGCGCATGGACACGCACCCATACGCGGGGCCGGGCAACGTAGCCATCACCACCTGCGAGTTCTGTAAGCTCGACTGGCTGGACCACGGGGCGCTGAGGCACGTCGTGGCCGCGCCCGATAGCGGTAGTTGGGTCGAATAGCGGCCGGCAACGCCCATCCTCCGCCCACCCTGTCCAATCGCCGATGCTCTGATCGCACGTTGACGCTCGGCAGCGCCAACCCCAGCGTCTTCGGCAGTAATTCCTCCAAACGCCATCCAGCGCGACTCGTTTTTTTCGTCTTATCCGTGTTCATTCGTGTTCATTCGTGGCCCATGTTGTTTTTTCCCGGTCACACCCCAAGCACAACCCCTAACTCCTTCATCCCGCGAGATCCTCAGCATTCCCACCCCCCAGAATTCTAGACACCACCCCGTACCCTCATAGCGGAGGAAACCGCGTGTCATCAAACGCCGTTCATCACATTTCGCCGGATTCGCCACCCTTCGAGGTCGGTAACCTGTCGCCCATCCAGGTCCAGGTCGTCGCCGCGCTCGCCGAGGGACGCTCCGTCACCCGCGCCGCCGCCGCAGCCGGAATTCATCGCAGCACCATACATAATTGGTTGCGAGCCTCGAAGGAATTCCGCGACGCCGTCA
>DATNLV010000526.1:0-12441 GCA_035602665.1 Bryobacteraceae bacterium
GATGCTGGAGCCGGACGTTACCATCGGCATGAGCCTTTCGGGCGCGCTCACGCCGGCCGGCCTCGGCTGCTCCTCGGTCGTCCCGCTCATCAAAGCGGGCTTCGTGGACTGGATCGTCGCCACCGGCGCGAATCTCTATCACGACCTGCACTTCGCGCTGAACTATCCGGTGCGCGTCGGCAGCTTCAAGATGGATGACACCGAGCTGCGCGACAACGACATCGTTCGTGTCTACGACGTACTGCTCGGCTACAGCGACTGCCTGATGGCCACCGACGAGATCCTGCGCGGCATCCTGGTGCAGCCCGAATTCCAGAAGGAAATGGGCACCGCGGAATTGCACTACCTGCTGGGTCGCTACGCCGCCGAGTGGGAGCGCAAGGCCGGCCTCAAGGACGTCTCGGTGTTGGCCGCGGCCTATCGCGCCGGAGTCCCCTGCTACACTTCATCGCCGGGCGACTCGACCATCGGGATGAACGTGGCCGGCGTCGAGCTGCGCGGCAACAAGCTGCGCCTCAATCCCTCCATCGACGTCAACGAGACCACGGCCTTTGTGCTGGCGGCCAAACGCGCCGGCGGACGCAGTGCCGTAGTCCTGTGGGGCGGCGGCAGTCCGAAGAACTTCATGCTGCAGACCGAGCCGCAGATCCAGGAAGTCCTGCGCATCAAGGAATTCGGCCAGGATTTCTTCCTGCAAGTAACTGACGCGCGTCCAGACACCGGAGGCCTGAGCGGCGCCACGCCGAGCGAGGCCGTGAGCTGGGGCAAGGTGGATCCGGACCGGCTGCCCGACGCCGTGGTCTGTTACACCGACACCACCATCGCCATGCCGCTGCTGACGCATTACGCGCTGGCCCGGCACAAACCGCGCAAGCTGCGGCGGCTCTACGATCAGCGCGACAAGCTGATCAAGGCGCTGACCAAGGAATATTTCCTCCATAACAAAGTGAAGATGGTGGACGGGTCGGACCCAGTACTCGACTAATGAACGCGCGCCGGCTCCAGTCCCTCGCCCGCCAGGGCGGCACTCCCGTGGTCATCATCGACCACGACCTGCTGCGCCGCAATTACGCCAGCTTCAAGAAGCATCTGCCCAAGGTGCAGGCCTACTACGCCGTGAAGGCCAACCCGGCGCCGGAAATCATCCGCACGTTCTACGAAGCCGGCGCCAGCTTCGACGTCGCTTCGCTGCCCGAGTTCATGATGGTGTACGAGAATATCAAGCACCTTCCGGCCAGGGAGCGGCAGGATTTCATTTGGGAGAAGATCGTCTACGCCAACCCGATCAAGCCCAAGGAGACGCTGGAGGCCCTGAACCAGTACAAGCCGCTCGTCACCTTCGACAACCTTGAGGAGCTGCGTAAGATCAAGCGGTTCGCTCCGAGCGCCGGCCTGGCGCTGCGGCTGCGCGTTCCGAACACCGGCTCGATGGTCGAGCTGTCGTCGAAGTTCGGCTGCGATCCGGGCGAGGCGGTGGACCTGGTGGAGGAAGCGTTCCGCGTCGGCCTCGTGGTCGAGGGCCTGAGCTTCCACGTCGGGAGCCAGTGCACCAATTTCCAGAATTTTGTAGACGCGCTCAACATGGCGGCCGCGGTCATGCGCGAAGCCAAGACGCGCGGGCACGAGATCAAGATCCTGGACATCGGCGGAGGCTTCCCGGCGCGCTACCACCGCCACGTGCGGCCATTCAGCCTGCTGGCGAAGCGGATCAACGCCGAGATCGCCCGCCTGTTCCCGCCCGACATCGAGATTCTGGCCGAGCCGGGGCGTTACCTGGTGGCGACGGCGGCGGTCGCGGTGGCGCGCGTCATCGGCAAGGCGGTCCGCGACGGCAAGACCTGCTACTACATCGACGACAGCGTCTACAACACGTTTTCCGGTTTCATTTTCGACCACTGCCAGTACCACGTGAAGGCGTTCAAGAAGGGCGAGACCGAAATCTGCGCGGTTTTCGGCCAGACCTGCGACGGCCTGGACGTCATCTCGCAGGCCGAGGAACTGCCCGATCTGGAGATCGAAGACCTGGTCTACTCCGAGAACATCGGCGCGTACAGCAACGCCTCGGCGACGTGGTTCAACGGATTTCCGCCGGCCCGCGTCGTGCACGTCGGAAGGTAGCGATCAGCGCGCCGGCCTTCTCGATCCAAGACGCGGGGACCAGCGAAACCATGATCAGCACGACTCCGATAGCAACACCTCCCCCCGCCCAGAACAACTCGCCATGTACGTTCACCCACGCCAACCGGCCCTTGTCAAGGCTGTGAAAGCTGGACGCAAGCATGAGCACTCCCAGGCCTGCGACTGCAAAGCGCCCTTTGACCGGCATCGTTACTTTCCTGGCCGGCAGCTTTGCTTTTGGCTTGTGTCCGCCGACGTGAAACGGCATGGCCCTTTTATCATCGATCTGCCGCGGATCGGAAACAAGGCCGCCGTCACCTCTCGGCGTACGGCCATTTCCCGTCGACAGGCCACTGGAGACAGAGGTGGAAGCCGTCGGGATCCTTCACGTAGAGCTGCCTCATGCCGTAGTACGTGTTGGCCGGCTCCTTCACGTCGAGGCCGAGGCCGCGCAGCTGACGGTAGGCCAGGTCCACATCCGGACAGCCGAAGTACAACGCCGTGTCGCCATGCGCGTCCACGCGAGAGGGCTCGGGAGCCGGAGGCCGGTCCTCGTCCTCATAAGCGGTGTTGAGCATCAATTCCACGCCGTTCAGCCGCAGCAGCGCCCAGCCGAAGCTGGGTCCGGGATTTGAAGTGGCGACCAGTTCGAAGCCCAGTAGGTCGCGGTAGAAATGCACCGACGCCGGCATGTCGAAGACATAGATCAGCGGAGCCAGGCCCCGGATGTCCACTGGCATGTGATCCCCCCTTTGCTGTAATTCTACTCAAACCCAGTCACACCGAACTTCGGCCGCTCAAGTCCTTCTAAGAACTGGCCCTTGCGCCCTTCACCCGCCCGGAACGCTGGACAGCCGGTGTTACAGTGCCCGCGACTATGTCCGAATCAACTATTCCTACCATCAGCGTGGAAATCGTCGCGCAAATGTTCCCGGTTACCAAAGTCGCTAACATCCGCGCGAACCTGCCCGCTGTCTTGAACGCAATGACAGAAGCGCAGCTCACGACGAAGGAGATGGTCTTGATGGCCCTGGCAACCATACGCGCCGAGGCCGAATCCTTCGAGCCCGTGAGCGAAGGCGTCAGCCACTTCAACACGTCGCCGGGCGGAGAGCCCTTCGATCTCTACGATCACCGCCAGTGCCTCGGCAACCTGAGCCCTAACGACGGCCAGCGCTTCCGCGGCCGCGGCTTCGTGCAACTCACCGGCCGCGCCAACTATCTGGAGCACGGCCGCGCGATCGGCCTCGCGGACCAGTTGGTCGCGAACCCCGAGCTGGCGAACGACCCCGATATCGCGGCGCGCCTGCTGGCGAGTTTTCTCAAGAGCCGGGAGGAGCGGATCCTCGCGGCGCTGACGAAGAACGACCTGGCCGCCGCCCGCAAACTCGTCAACGGCGGCAGCAACGGCACTACGCGCTTCATCGATGCCTATCAACGGGGGGACGCCTTGATTCCGTAAACTGGTTCTGATCTCCATGAATGGCGCCGAATGTGTGTTCGCAACCCTGGTGCGGAACGGGGTGGACCTCTGCCTGATGAACCCGGGCACCTCGGAGCTCGAATTCGTGAGCGCGCTCGACCGGGTGCAAGGCATGCGCGGCGTGCTGTGCCTGTTCGAAGGCGTCTGCGCCGCGGCGGCGGATGGCTACTCGCGGATGACGGGCCGGCCCGCGGCCACGCTTTTCCACACCGGACCGGGCCTGGGGAACGCGCTCGCCTATCTGCACAACGCGCGCAAGGCGCGGTCGCCGATCGTGGCCATCGTGGGACAACACACCGCGCAGCACCTGCTGTACGAATCGCCGCTCAAGTCCGATATCGCAGGGATCGCGCGGCCGGTTTCCGGCTGGGTTCGGGAGATCGAGAGCACCGCCGCGATCGCGGAGGCGGCATCGGAGGCTGTCAGCGCGGCCATCGGACCGCCCGGGCAGATCGCGACTCTCATCGTCCCCGCCGATTGCTCGTGGAGTGAGGCGGGCGATCCGGGACCGTTGGTGCCACGCCCGTTCCGGCACGCGCCCAGAAGCCAATGCGTTCGCGAAGCCGCCAGCATTCTGCGCGGGGGCGAAGCCGCGGGCTTGTTCCTGAGCGGCACCGCGCTCGTCCGGCGTGGACTCGAAGCGGCGAGCCGCCTGGCCGCGTCCTGTGGCGTCCGCGTGTTCACCAGCCGGTTCTTCAACCGCATGGAGCGCGGCCGCAACCGCTTCGCTCCCGAGCGCATTCCCTACTTCCCCGAAGCGGCCCAGCCGATGTTGGCCGGCTTGAAGCACCTGGTCCTGGTAGAGGCCGAGCCGCCCGTCTCCTTCTTCGGCTATCGCGGACTCCGCAGCCTGGTGGCCCCCGAGGACTGCCAATATCACGAACTGGCCTCGGCGGAAGAGGACGGCCAGGCGGCGCTCGAAGCGCTGGCCGAAGAGTGCGGCGCTGTCCGGCCCGCTTTCGTGGAGCGAGAGCGGCCCTCCGTTCCCTCGGGCTCCGAACTCACGCCCGCGCTAGTGGGACAGACCGTGGCCGCGCTGCTGCCGGAAGGCGCGATCATCTCCGACGAAGCGGTCTCCTCGGGCGAAGCCATCAGCGCGTGCCTGGACGCCGCCGCGCCGCACGATTACCTGGCCGTCACCGGCGGCGCCATTGGTCAGGGATTACCGCTTGCCGTCGGCGCGGCGCTGGCGTGCCCTGATCGCAAGGTGGTCGCGCTCGAAGGCGACGGCAGCGGCATGTACACCCTGCAGTCGCTCTGGACCATGGCCCGCGAACGGCTCGACGTGGTCAGCGTCATCCTGGCCAACCGCCGCTACCGCGTGTTGGGGATCGAGATGGAGCGCAGCGGCGCCGCGGGTGAGTTTGCCGGTGAGATGATCGACATCGGCCGCCCTGAGTTGGACTGGGTGAAGCTGGCGGAGGGAATGGGAGTCGCGGCCACGCGCGCGACGACCGCGTCCGAGTTCGCCGCGCAGTTCGATGCCGCAATGCGCGAACGCGGCCCGCGGCTGATCGAGGCCGTGATTACCGGTCCCGCCGCGCCTTCCAATTCTCGATGAACAGCGCGCAGAATCCGCGCCGCATCTCCGCTTTTTCGGCGGCGCCCGCAGCCGTGAATGCCAGGTACGCCTGCTTGTCCACGCTGTACTTCGGCCACACCGGCAGCCCCGCGCCGTTGGGATCGCCCGTCCGCGCAAAGTTCGCCCAGTAGCCGCGCATCTGGTCGGATACCTTTTCATCGGCAGCCGAAAGGTGGACGCCGGGCGGCCACGTCCCGAACAAAAAGTTCAGCTCGGATGCGTGTGCGGTGGACGGCTGACCCGGCGGAGGCTGCTCGAACTCGTATTGATACGTCACATTCCCGGCCGCGGCGTGCCACAACGCCTCCGCCACCGCGGGGCATCGGAACTCCACATCGGTAAACCACTGCCTGCCTGCGAGGCCGTACAGGGGATCGGTCTGGCCTTCGCCATCACCCGCCAGTCCGTACAGTGCAAGCGCCCGAGCCGCGCGCCCACCGTAGGTCTCCCGAATCATGTCCCTGAGTTTCTCCGCGGCCTCCGGGCCGCCGGTCTCCTGCGCGTTGCTCCCGAGGAGCAGCGGCAGGGGCAGGCTGCGGCCCTGCATGAAAACGTCCGCGGGATCTTCGGTCAGCACCCACCCGTCCACCGACGTCTCGAGGCCGCCCCGGTCCCCGCCCGTCGCGACCCGCGCCGCTTTCAATATCTCTTCGGGCGGCACCGTGCGCAGCATGCGGATCGCGGCTCCCTCCGGCGCTTTGAGCTCGGCTGCCAGCTTCCGGCCGATCTCTTCGGCGCGTGCCCTGGTCAGCGAGCCTCGAAAACAACTCACCGCTCCGCTCTCCGCAATCGCGCGCCGGAACAGCCCCTTCGCGAGCGGAGACGTCAGATGCAGCCCGATATCCATCGCGCCCGCCGACTGGCCCGCCACCGTCACGTTCTCCGGATCGCCGCCGAACTTGGCGATGTTGTCGCGCACCCACCGAAGCGCGGCCTGTTGGTCCATCAGCCCGTAGTTACCCGAAGCGTGGTGCGGCGATTCGCGCGCCAGTTCCGGATGCGCCATGAATCCCAGCGCACCCAGCCGGTAGTTGACTGTCACCAGCACCAGGCCGCGGGCCACCAGTGTTCGTTGATCGAATGCGGCCGCCTCGCCCGAGCCGGCCGTGTTCGAGCCGCCGTGAATCCAGAAGAACACCGGCCGCGCCGTCTTCGGCGGCCATTCCGGCGTCGCGACATTCAGGTACAGGCAGTCCTCGTTGCTGCCGGTCACGTCGTGCAGATTCCAGCCTTCGGAAAGCTGCGTGCACGCCGAGCGGAACTGCGCGGCCTCGCGGACGCCCTCCCACGGCTCCGCGGGCTGCGGCTCCCGCCACCGAAATTCTCCGAGCGGCGGACGGGCGAACGGCACGCCCTTGAACGCCGCCCCGGCATCCGCGGTGAGCCGGCCTCGGATCCCGCCGCCGGGAACCGAAACCACCGGATCCTCAGCCGCCCCCGCCGCCACCGCGCCCGCCAGCAACAACGCGCACAACAGACCGTTCGCTCTCATCGGCACGATGGTAGCAGCTAGCGTAGTGCGTCGTAGATTGCGTCGCGCATCGGAACTGGCCGCAATCCCGGGACTGGCTCGAATTTCGCCGCACTTGCGAAATTCGTGCCTGTCCCACCGCTGGTCTTCCAACCATCGGCCATCAACGCGCGGCCGCCGACGGCCGCCGCGCCCCGATCTCCACCTGCACCGGCCGCGCCACCGAACTCACTTCCGGGTCGTAGTATTCGTAGACCCGCGACTGGAACGTCCGCGCGCGGATGGGATACTTGGCGCGCAGCCGGAAGGTCACCGTAACCGTGTCCCCCTGCGCGATGGCGTTGAAGTACAGAATCGCCTGCGTCGCCGTCAGGCTGAATTTCTCCAGGCGCCCGCTCTTCCGTCCGGCGCTTTTCTCCTGGAGGTCCTGCAAGTCTTCGCCGAGTAAGTCGAATCCGGGAGGAATCCCCAGATCCACCATCACCATGTTCGCGACCTTGTCCAGATTGTTCCGGACCGTGGCGGTCGCGGTAGCGATATCGTCCTGTGCCAGACGCGTGCGGTCGTATGCTACCTCGATCGAGAGCGGCTCGCCGGCGGGCGTCTCGCTCCAGGGCACGAAGTATCGCCCCGCCACCTGGTAGGCCAGCCCGCCCGTCCCCTCAAACCGGATCTCCACAGTATTCGCGCCCTTCGCATCGACTTGGGCGAACACGAACTGGTGGAACAAATCGTTGTTCTCCGGAGTAAGTGCCAGCGTCGCGGCCGGCTTGCCATTCAGCGAGATCTCGACCGTACCGCGAACGTCAGCTGCGCCCTTCCCGGTGGACAGCAGCAGCGCGCGAAGGGCCATGATGGTGGCCTGCGTGGTGCCCCAAGTGCCGGATGCGTCCTTCTTCGCTGCGATGTACCGGAGCGCTTTCGCTGCCGTCCCCGACGCCTCGCCCCATTTCAGCAGCGCCTGCACGGCTAGGCCGGTGGTCTCTACCGCGGCGCTCGCGCCGGTGGCATAAACGCCGGTCTCGTCCGCCGTCCACCAGGCCTCGTCGCCCTTCTCGGTCCGTGCGTCGAGCAGCAACTCCATCGCCCGGTTGGTGAACTCGCGATCCTTCCCGTAGTCCGCGGCGAGACTCGCCACCACCGCCAGCGTGTAAGCGTCCGCCTTGGCGCCCATATGCTCCTCGACAAACCGCTTGGCCTTTTCGACCGCCGGCCCCCGGTAGCCCGTATTCTCCAGCGACCACGCTAAGTAAGCCGTAATCCGGAGTAAGTCGGAGTTATAGCGATTCGTGGCGCCCTCGTTGATGAAGTTACTGTCGGGCTTCCAGCTTCCGTCCGCCTGCTGCTGGCCGGCAAGCCACGCCTGGGTCCGCGCGATCAGTTTCGGGTCCACGTCGTGAACTTGCGACATGTCATAGAACTCCATCAGGCCGTAAGCCGTGAGGATCTTATTGGCCGGCGCGCTGCCGAACCAGGAGAATCCCCCGCCCGGCACCTCGAAGGTCAGCAGGCGTTGATAGCCATTCGCAATGTACCCTTCCGCCTTGGCGTGGACTTCGGGAGTCAGCTTCTTGGTGCGTTTCATATAGTCGAGCGCCAGGACGTTGGGGTAAGTGCTCGAGGAGGTCTGCTCGAAGCAGCCGAACGGCATACGCAGCAGGCTATCCATCCCCTCGATAACTTGACTAAGTGGGCCTGGGTACAGCCTGACAAAGATCTTACTCGCGTCGGGTATCGCATTATCGGGGAAACGTACTTCGTGCTGCACCAGGTTCTCCAGCCGACCGTTGAACACCAGCGTCTTCTCCCGCCCATTGGGGATTACCTCGATTTCCCGCACCACGATATCCGCACGGTCGTTCATCCGCGCCGAAAGCGTCAGCTTGAATTTGCCGATGCGCTGCGCTTCGATCGTAAACTGCGACCCTCCCACGCGGCCGGAATCCACACTCACCGTCTTCCCGGCCGAATCGTCCACCAGGCGAAACCAGTCCTCCTCTTGCAGCTTCAGGCTGGCGCTTCCGCTCGCGCCCGAGTAGTTGTAAACAGCCACCGGGATCGAGACCCGATCCCCCTGGGTCAGCGTGACCGGCAGATCGATGTCGGCGAAGAAATCCTGGAAGACCTTCAGACTCGATGCGCCGCTGCCCAGCGCTCCGCGCGCCGTCGACGCCATCATCGCCATGCGCCACGTCGTAATGGAATCCGCCAGCGGAATGGTGATCGAGGCATTGCCGTTTCCATCCGTGACGATTTCCGGGTTGATGTAGAGCGCCTCCGGGAAATACGACCGCACCCGTGGGGCCGGAGAGTCGCTCGCCGGTGCGTTCGTCGGGCTGGCCGCTCCCACGCCCGGCATCATCTTCATAAGCCCCGCAGCGTCCCGGCCCACGATGGCCATTTGCTTCATCTCACCGCCCGCAACACCAAGGTGTGTTCCGTCCCTTCGCGCGAAACCGGCCTCGGGCGGCGGCGGGGCGGGCACGATCTGCGAGGACGCAGACACGACACTCACCTGCTCCGTCGCGCCTCCCACCCTCAACGTCACCGAAAGGACCGCGCGGTCGCGCGCGCCCACAAAGAACTTCCCGGCGGAACCCAGGAAGCCCTGCGCCGACACTTGCACCTCGTAATCGGCCGCCGGCATCGCCGACAGCGTGAATTGCCCGCTGTTATCCGACCGCGCATTTCGCGTGGCGCCGGTAGCCCTGTCACGCACTGTTACCGTGGCGCCGGGAATCACTGCCCCCGATTGGTCAAACACCGAACCGGTAATCTCCGCGCGCCCGTTGTTACTGCCTCGCCCGTGCTCGACGGTCAGACCGATAGAGCTGGCGCTGGGCTCATCGCTCTGCACCTGGAGAGTCAACATAAGATCGTCCGAAGTATCGAATCGCTTATCCGGACCGGCACTGCGAACGACGTAAGTGTTGCGCGGAAACCAAGCCTGCCGTTCGATCCTGAACCTGTTGTCCCAGGGGTCACGAAACGCCGGCCCGGCCGCCCTGGTCAAGTCGCCGCCGGTTTCCCGGTACGCGCGCTCCAAGTCCGCCGACATCCGGTTCACGTCCACTACGAAGCGCGCCCGATAGCGACTGGCATAATCCGCGTACTTCGCCTGCGGCACCGCCCGCCCGAACTCCGTCTCGAACTTGTTTGGACTTACGATCTCGGTGGCCGAAAACAGCGCGCGCGCCGCACGGTCGCGCCGCTCGCCCTGCGCCGAGGATGCCGGCTCAATCGCTTCCGCCATTCCGATCGAGTGGATCTCGTAGCGCGGCTTCATGACCTCCTGCTCGAGGTAGAAGAAGACTTTGGCAAATCCAGGCTGCTTTTCCGCCAGCGCAAAGACCGCCTCGTCCACCACCTGCAAGCCCAGCGCCGCCTGCACGCCCTCGCCACGGCTGTTAGTCACGCGGAACTGAACGCGCGCCTCGCCGCCTGGTTTGTAACTCGCGGCGTCCGCCTTGGCCTCGATCTTGAGCTCGTCCGCCGGCTGCACAAAAACCAGCCGGTGATCGCCGACCGGCCGCGCGTTTCGGGCGAAAAGGTACGCGCTGATGTCCACCGTGCCCGCCAGCTCCGGCGTGGCCGCGAGCGCAAGCTCGGCCTGCCCGTTCACGATGTCTACGTCGCGTGTCAGGACGGTCTGCCCTTCTTTGACCACGTCCACATAGGCGGTGCCGCGCTGTTTCGTCGAGAGCACGCGGAGTTGAATGCGATCTCCGGCGCGATAGACGGCCCGCTCCGTTCGCAGGAGTATCTGGTCCCCGCCGTCACGGGCTTCAAGCTGCACCGAGCTCGACGCGCGATTGCCCTCGCCATCGGTCGCGTCGATCCGCAGAGTCTCCGCCCCCGCGCCGGGCTTCAGGCGGACCACGGCGACGCCCCCGGCATCGGTAGTCGCACTCACGTCAGCGCTCCCCGGAACATGGACTCTGACACTGGCCGCGGCGGGCGTCCCATCGGGGTACGAAGTAAGGATGAACACTTGGTTCTCCAGATACGGGATCAGCGTGCCGCCCTCCGGGACCGCCGTGACGATCAACGGCGACTCGCTGACCGTGACCGGCTCCCCGCGCGTCTCGGAATGGCCGGCCGAGTCCTTCACCGTGGCCTCGATCAGCACGCGCGCCGCCCCGTGGCTCAGCTCCCGCCCCGCGAAGTAACTCGGAAGCTTCAGGTCGAACCGGTACGCCCCATCGCCGTCCGTCTTCCCCTGAACCGAGCCTGCCTCAAACACCGACACGTCCATGGCGGACGCCTTGACAGTAACTTCTCCGCCGTCCACCGCCTTGCCAAAGAAGTAATTGGCGCGAACGGTGCCAGTAACATGCTCGCCAGGCCGGTAACCGTGCTTCTTGTCCACGCCCGAGAGATCCACCGCAACCTTGAACTTCGGTAGCACATACCGCTCGACGTTCAGCGCGATCTCCGCGGCGTTACTGCCTTCCGCATCGCCCAGCAAAGCTCGCAGATGGTACGTGCCCAGGTTGACTTCGTCGGCCAGTCCGAATTCGGCGGATGCGATGCCGAACTCGTCCGTCCGGGTGGCCTTCTTGAAGACCTTGTTGCCGCGAGAATCCTCCACCTCGAAGGTCAGCTTGCGGCCCGCGGCGGCGGCGTGATTGGCGCGGTCGAGCGCCAGCGCGCGCACATGAATGGTCTGTCCCGGCTGGTAGATCGGTTTCTCCGTGGTCAGAAGAACGGGGACTTTGTCTTCAAGCCGCACCGTCTGGCTGAGTTCCGTGGACCCGATCGGCGTGTCCACCACATAACGCAGCTGGCACTCGCCCACCATGCCCGCGGGAAAGCGAAACTGCGCCTCCGCCGTTCCCCGCCGGTTCAGCCGTCCCGTAAAGAGGGAGTCCGGCTTCCGGGCGGGAGCCAGTAACTCGATCCGCACCGTGCTTGGGCCGCCAATCACCCCATTCTGAGAATCCGTCACAATCACCCGGACCGCCGCGTCGCCGCCCGCCAGATAGGCTGTCTGGCCGAGAATATGCACCACCGGCCGCAGTAACACCTCGGAGATTGACGACGTGCCTTCGATCGCATCGTCCTTTGCGTCGCTATACGCAAAGCGGTACCGCAGCCGGTGCCAAACCAGGTCGTCGAGCGCGATCGCCGGCGTGAGCCTGAGATCCTCCCGCCACCGTCCCTGGCCCGCCTCGACCTCGACGCGCCGTTCCGAGCGCCCCAGCACACTATCCTCGGGATCCAGTATCTCGACCGTTAGTTGCCCGGCGCCATTATGCGGCGCGCGGTACGGAATCGTCACGTGAAATATGCCGTGTGAGTAAGTAGCGCTGACCGAATCGCCGCTTGCAGCCCGGACCCCCTGAAGCGACATCACAGTCGCCGCGCACGCGATCAGAAGACATCCAACAAGGCAAAAGAATCCAATCCGAACTTTCATAATCTGTCTCCTTGGCCGAACTCCGTCACTGTTGAATGCCTCCACGCCGCTCGCCCTTTCACGATCACGCGCGATCCCGGAGTTTTTTCTGCTCGGTTTCAGCATCTTGACGCGGCTTCGGCTTGTGACCCAACCGCCCCGGCGATACACTGGCCCTGGTGGATGGTGCGTGTCATCAAACGCCGTTCATCACATTTCGCCGGATTCGCCACCCTTCGAGGTCGCCGACCTGTCGCCCATCCAGGTCCAGGTCGTCGCCGCGCTCGCCGAGGGACGCTCCGTCACCCGCGCCGCCGCCGCAGCCGGAATTCATCGCAGCACCATACATAATTGGTTGCGAGCCTCGAAGGAATTCCGCGACGCCGTCA
>DATNLV010000540.1:0-2939 GCA_035602665.1 Bryobacteraceae bacterium
CACCAGGAAGTGCTTGGATGCGATGAACGGCTCCTGGCCCTCGATGGTCACTTTCATCTGTCCCGACTGCACTACCCAGAACACGCGGTCATCGGCATAGAACTCAGTCTTCGTCTTCTCGCCCGGCGCCATGGAGATCCACTCGCCGATGAAATCCCGGCTGGAGAAGACCTCCTGGCTCCAGCTGTCCTTGCGCCTGTGCGCGGCCAGCACATCGGCCATGCGCCACACCAGCCGGTTCGCGCCGGCATAGGGCGGCAGCCTGGCAGGCTTGGCGGCCCACGCAATCGTGGCCTTAGTGGCGGGCGCGGTGGCCTGCGCCTGGGTCTGGGCACAGGCCTGATGGCCCGCCGACAAGGCGAGGGCTGTCGCAAAGGCCCATTTGAGATGCCCCATCTGCTTCCCTCCCGCTGATCCCTCTTCGAGGTGGTCTTGCCGGTGGGACAGTATCAGCGGTGCGACCAGGCGGCCAGCGGCACTTACGCCAGGAGTGAAGCTTCAGTGCAACTGGAATTGCCCGCTGTAGCGGCTACATGAGCGCACGGGGCGACTTCGTGCCCTTCCTGGACCTCGATCACCTGCGCGTGATGGTTGCACAACCCGCGTACCTGCTGGCAATGAAATGCCTGGCCATGAGAATAGGCGCAGAGTTTCATGATGAGGAAGACGTGCGTTACCTGCTCCGCAATCTGGAGGTCCGCAACTACGAGCAGGCGATCGCAATCATCGGCCGGTACTACGCGCCCGAGCGCTTCCCGCAGCAAGCCCTCTCTGCGCTCGCGGAATTGCTGCCGGCTCGGTCGTGACCGTCAACTCGCCGCGACGCGGCCGACTTCTTACTCTTACTTACTCTTTGGTTCCGCGCATGCGAGATCGGCGCGGCAGTATTAGCGTAGCCAGCAGTCCAGACGCCAACAGCGCCAGGGAAGGCGGCACCGGCACCGGCAGCGCCGTCAGGTTGCCGTTTGCGCTAAACGACGAGACACTACTGCTGGCGTTGAATATTTGCTCCATCGTCAGCGAGTAGGCGGACGGCCCCTCGCCAGGCCCACCCGACACGGTGCCAAACCCTCCTGGTGCGCTGAAGGATCCCACAGTGCCGAGGTGGTCCGCCCCCAACGGGGGTATACCCCCGCCGAATAGAGTGTTCGTGCTATCTGCCCAGGTGATGGCGCGGGTAGTGCCTGCTCCCGTCTGCGTCGAGGAATAGGTGGTCTGGAAATCAAGCGCCGGAACCGCTTGAGTGAAGTTCTGGGCCGTGTAAAAGACGTCCAACGAATTCGTCAAACAGTTCCCGCTAGTGCAGTTTGCCAGCACTGACAGGTCGAGCCCGTAGGGAGAAAGCGACGGCGAGAAGTTCGACCCTGCGACTACCGTAATATCCCAACCGTTGTAGTTCGCGTTGGTATACACGCCACCGACCGTGATAACGCTGGCCGCGCCTGCACTTTGAATTTCTATTTCGTCCGCTTCCGCTACCGACACGGAAACAGCCACCAAAGAGCACAGAAGCCAGATTTTCATGGGTATCCCCCTAGCATTGATGCAGCGACGAACGCTCCAACGGAGACTATCGGGCAGCGGATAATCGCTTATCGAGACCACGCGAATCAGGCACGAGCACCCCGTTCGGCTCGAGCCGAACCGGAACTTCGAACGAGTTTCGATTCTCGTGACCGGCTGGCCCGTCTTCCGTGCGGTAGCGAACACAAGAAGCGATGACCGACGCCCCGCCGCTGACGCCTGTCCCGAGCCTCGCGTTTGGCTCGCAGCGCGGCGCCAGCCCCGGCCATTTCAGCCGTTGTGGCGGAGAGGGTGAGATTCGAACTCACGAGCCCCGTGAAGGGCTGCCGGTTTTCAAGACCGGTGCATTCAACCGCTCTGCCACCTCTCCCGCGCGGGAGCAGCCGGGGCAAATCCTAGCAAATCGGGCCCGGAGCGGGCGGGTCCGGGCGTGCACGGGCTTCCGGATGGCATTAATCGCGCCACTCGCGGAAAATCGCCGCCCCACTGACCAGACGGAGCGAGGGATGACCGACAGCCCCGACAATTCGGCGCGGGACCACTACGACGTGCTGATCGTCGGGGCCGGTCACGGCGGTGCACAGGCGGCCTTGAGCCTGCGGCAGTTCAAGTTTGCGGGCAGCATCGCTCTGCTCGGGGAAGAGCGGGAGCCGCCATACGAACGCCCGCCGCTGTCAAAGGACTATTTTGCCGGCGAGAAGAGCTTCGAGCGCATCCTGATACGTCCGGTGGCGCAGTGGGCGCAACGAGAGATCGAACTGCTGCCGGGACGGCGCGTCACGGGAGTCGACGCCGCGGCGCATCGCGTGACGCTGGCGGACGGCACCGGGATCGGCTACGACGCGCTCATCTGGGCGGCCGGTGGCAGCCCCAGGCGGCTTCCCTGCCCGGGTAGCGCGCTGTCCGGCGTACATGCGGTGCGCACGCGCGCGGACGTCGATGCGATCCTGAAGGAGTTGCCTTCGACGCAGCAGGTGGTCGTGATCGGCGGCGGCTACATCGGGCTCGAGGCGGCCGCCGTGCTGTCCAAGTTCGGCAAGCGGGTCACGCTGCTCGAAGCCCAGGACCGCGTGCTCGCGCGCGTAGCCGGCGCGCCGCTGTCCCGATTCTACGAGCACGAACATCGTGTACACGGCGTCGATGTACGCGTGGGTGTACAGGTAACGGCACTCGAAGGGACGGACGGGCGCGTGAGCGCGGTTCGACTCGCCGACGGCACACTGCTCGGTACAGACCTGGTGATCGTCGGCATCGGCATCATCCCGGCGGTCGAGCCGCTGCGCGCCGCCGGCGCAGCCGGGAGCGACGGGGTGGACGTCGATGCGCAATGCCGTACCTCGCTGCCCGACGTGTTCGCGATCGGCGATTGCGCGACGCACGAGAATGCATTCGCCGGGGGCGCGCGCGTGCGCCTC
>DATNLV010000568.1:0-12026 GCA_035602665.1 Bryobacteraceae bacterium
CATCCACCGGGGCCCTCTGAGCCCCCCGAGTACCAATACTGTCTTCCTGACCTCGGCACCTCGTGGTCGCTGTCGGGCAGGGGGCGGGTTGTGGCCAGAGATACAGGGAAACTGTGCGACTGTCTAGGCGATTTCGAAGCCGGCCCAGGCCGTTACGTCCTCGACGTGCTCCTATCTCGGGACGGAAGCCGTTTCAACGGACTCAATCCCCATCTGCTGATTTTCGAGATTGGGGGCGCAGAGGAAGCTGCCGCCATCGAGGGATTCTGGGCCTCTTGGGGACTCATCGTTCTCACAACGCTGGGCACTGGCGCGGTCCTCTGCTCGGCGATGCTGCGCCGGGACGATAAACAGGACTCTTTCCTCAGGGCTTGGCCGCTGACCTCGCCAGGCGTGCAGTTGCCACCGTGGCGGGCAGGCGTCAGTGTACACCTCAAGGCGATCCGTGTCCAAAGGACGCCGATCCGGCCGGAATACTATATTGGCGATCCGGGGACGCCCGCCCGGCGTCCGCTCACAGGTCTTTCTTCGATCTCGCTGCTGACCTTCCTGATCTTCTTTGTGCTGTTCATGTTGATGTGGAGTTGCTATTGGTTTCCCCCGACCCCCGTCGGCTTCAAGGTGCGCCTCCCGCAGCCGACTGTCACGGGCCAGAACAGCCTCGGCATCCAACCGGTAATCGTCCAAGTGAAATTCGACAAGAGATCGGTGCCCGACGAATGGAAATCGCCTCGCCCAAGTCTCTACGTGAACTGGAGATTTGTCCCCAGAGACGATTTCGAGGCGGTCTTGCAGAAGGAGCTCAACCTGCGCCCGCCAGACTGGCCTGTCTATCTCGAAGGGGACCCGCGGATGGAATGGAGGCACGCCGCGGAGGTCATCGACATTGTCCAGAAACTACACGCTCAGGTTGTCTTCCTGACATCTCTTCGTCCACCTCCAGGCCCGGCCGGGACGGATCCTGGTCAAGACAGGTGAAGAGACTGTTCAAGACGCCACAGCACGCGGATTTGTTGGACAGCCGGTTGAACAGCCGGTAAGAACTACTCTTGGGCAGGCATTTGCTGCTCGGATTCGTACCAGGCGCTGATCTTCAAGCGGCGGCAGACCCAGCAGAGGTGCTCGGTGGAGTTCGAGGCACATTCGGCGCCGCAGACCACGCACTTGCCTTTGGGCGGCAGCTTGTCCGGATGCGCCTCGCGCTTCGCCTGGGCGAGGATCTCGCTCGAAATAACCGGCACGGTCGGCGGGATCCGCTTCTTTCGCATTGATCTCTCTACTCTACATCCAATACAGCACAACCGGAACAGGCCCTGCAATCCTAAAGAGGACTTCAGGCCGCAGTCTCATATCTTACGACGGATGCCGGCTCTAGGGAAGAGGAACATCGCGGACATTTCTGTCCCGGCTTCGTGGTCAGCCTCTTTCGAGAGATGACGACCTGCGCCTCCACAATGTGGGTACAAATCGGGCAGTACGCCCATCCCTTCGTCTCCTTACGAACCGGCGTTGGAATACTTAATACTGTTCTCATCGCCAGACTCCCTTCGTTCATACAGACGAGCAATCGGCTCGCCAGGATGTAACAATTCGTAAAAGAAACTGCAAAGATCTTTCCTGTGGGGCAGGCGTCCACGCCTGCAGCGGGTCTCCAGATCCGCGTGCCGGGGAGTACGGAGACCACCGCCGCTCCCTTGCTACCTCGCCTGAGGCGAGGGTAAAGTTGGAGTGCGCGTATCGTGTATGCCGACCGAGAATGCGGGTAATGAGTTTGGCTCATGGAGCGTGGAGGGCCACGCCATCGAGATCGAGTACGCCGTTGCTGCGCTCGAAGAGGTTTGCGCTCATGCCGTGGACGGTCTGTTCCGCTTCCGGCACGGAGGGATGGAGGTTGGCGGAGTGCTGTTCGGCACGGCCGACGGCGACCGGATCCGCGTCCTGACCTACCGCCCGCTGGAGTGCGAGCATGCCTTCGGACCCCGGTTCGTCCTTTCGGAGCGCGACCGCGCCGCGCTGAAAGAACTGCTCTACGCGCCTCGGCGGGAACGCGAATTGCGCGGCCTGGAACCGGTCGGCTGGTACCATTCCCACACCCGGAGCGGCGTGGAGCTCTCTCCCCGCGATCTCGAGATCTACGACTCGTACTTTCCGCAACGATGGCAGGTGGCGCTGGTCGTCAGGCCCGATCACTATGGCCCCGCTCGCGCCGGCTTCTTCTTCCGCGAGCGCACCGGCACGGTCCACGCGGAGTACAGCTACGGGGAATTCACCAGCGAGGCCCGCCGCCACGGGCTGGTGCCGGAGCCGGGCGCCGAGGCTCAGGCACCCGCGAAGCCCGCCGTGCCGGCACCTCCCGAAAGGCAGCCGCGCAGAGCGCCGGTGCCGGCCACGCCCGCCCACGTCCCCGTCGCAGGGGCGCCAATCGCGGAACGCGAAGAAGAAGCGGATGCGGAGGCGCGGCCCCTGGAGATTCCCAGCTTTGCGCGTGCCCAGCCGTGGCACGAAAAGAAGTGGATGTGGGCGCTGCTCGCCGTGGCCCTGGTCTCGGCAGCCGCCTTGGGCGCGGTGCAGTATTATATACAGTCCGCGCCCCAGCCCTCGCTGGCCTTGTGGGTGGCGGACGTGGGCGGCCAGTTGCTCATCGAGTGGGACCGCGGCGCCCGGCCCATCCGCGAGGCCCCCAGCGCGACGCTCGAAATCCAGGACGGAACTCAGCGCGTCACCAGAACGCTCGACCGGGAGATGCTCCGCGAGGGCAGCATCGACTACCAGCGCCTCGCCGATGTGGTGGACGTCCGCCTGCGAATCAAGGCGCGCGGCCGCGATGTGGAGCAATGGATCCGGTTCATCGGCCAGCCGGTCGCGCGAGCCGACGACGCCGCGGCTGCCCACCAGCGGGACGAGCTCAAGGCCGAGGTGGATGCGCTGAAGGTGCAACTGGGGGCCAAAGACGAGCAGATCCGTAAGCTCCATAGCCGCCTGGCGGCCCAGTAGCAGGTAACCGAATTGCCGGCGCTGCAATCAAACAGTCAGATGGTTCGAGCCCTGATCGTACTCCTGCTCGCTGCGGCTGCGGCGCTTGGAGCGGACTTCCGCCTGTACCTGAGGGACGGCAACTACCACCTCGTTCGCGAGTACAAGGTGGAGGGCGACCGCGTGCGCTTCTACAGCGTCGAGCGCAGCGATTGGGAGGAGGTCCCGGCCAGCCTGGTGGACTTGAAGCGTACCGAAACGGAGAAGCAGGAGCGCCAGGAGAAACTCCAAAAGGACGCGGCCGAGATCGCGGCGGAGGATAAGTTCGAGCGTGAGCAGCGCGAGGAGGTGGAGCGCGTGCCGGTCGGCGCCGGAGTCTATTTCCTCGATGGCAAGCAGGTCAAGACGCTGAAGCAGGCCGAGTCGAAGGCCGTCAACAAGAAGAGCCGGGCGATCCTGAAGCACCTGGCCCCGATTCCCGTGGTTTCGGGCAAGACCACCGTGGAGCTGGAAGGGGAGCACTCGGCCAGCGTCATGACCTCCACCCACCCGGAGTTCTACATGCGCCTCGATCACGACGAGAACTTCGGCATCGTGAAGATGATGCCCAAGAAGGGCGTGCGCGTGGTACAGGAGTGGGATGTGCAGCCGGTGACCAACGAAGTCATCGAGAAGGAAGTGGACATCCCGGTCTTCCGCAAGCAGGTCGACGACGGCCTGTACCAGATCTGGCCTCAGCAGCCGCTCGAGCCCGGCGAATACGCTGTCATCGAATACACCGCCGGCGAGCGAAACGTCCAGACCTGGGACTTCACTTGCCGGCCGGCACCCGCCACCTCGCATCCGATGTAACCTGAGTAGTGCTTGGCGTCGTCCAGGCCGGGCAGCAGGACGGGACTTCTGCACCACCGTTTTCGTTTAGGGGGAAAGATGGCCGAGCTTGTCGATTATTACGAGATGATGCAGATCAGCCCGAATGCGGAGCTGCCCACCATCCAGCGGGTATACCGGTTGCTGGCCGCGCGCTACCACCCCGACAACCCGGAAACCGGAAACACCGACCAGTTCGTTCAATTGCAGAAAGCCTACGCGGTGTTATCCGACCCGGAGGCCAGGGCGGAGTATGATGTGCAGCTCTCCCAGCAGAGCGGTGGGCCGATGCCGGTTTTCGAAATGAAGGAATTCGTGGTCGGCATCGACGCGGAGATGAACCGGCGGCTGGGCGTGCTGTGCCTGCTCTACAACCGGCGCAAGTCCGACCCCGAAAACCCCAGCCTCTCGATCATGGATATGGAAACCAAGATGGCGCTTCCGAGGGAATACCTGGAATTCACGATCTGGTACCTGAAGGAGAAGGAGCTGGTGCGTCGCGATGAGAACACCAGCGAAATCCTGATCAGCGCCAAGGGGATCGATTTCGCCGAGCAGAATCTGCCGTCCAGCCGGATCGTTTACAAGCTTCTAAAGTCTGGCAGCGGGGGCGGGGGAGGCACCGTCGACCAGGACGAACCGAAAGCCAAGATGGAAACGGAGTCAGATCCGTTCTGAATCGGCTCAAGGCTTCGTCTTGGCGACACGGGTGCGCTGCGTGAGAATCCACGCCGCCCACTTACGAACCGTTGCCTGTCTTTGACGCTTGGTCAGTACAGTCGCCGCATTCTTCATATGTCCGCTCCGAGTACAAAACTGAAAGCCTTTAGCCAAGATCGTAGTACGGAGAATTGCGGGTGTCAAGGTCCTGAATTATTAAGAACCCAGCGGTCAGGTGTGCTGACCGGTTTCAGGTGGTCTACCAGTCCGGGCGCGGATTGCGTATAAGTACGTTCCGACCACCGCCTGCCAGAAGGCGAACGAGTACAGAAGGCGGGCTGGTTGATGCGGGTCCTTGGAACCGTTCAGGGTCAGGACCTCCACCGTTAGCCACGTTCCGAAGGGAAGCGCAGCGACTGCTCCAACCAGAGAGGCACCAAACGATTCCAAGTAAGAGACCGGAGGCCGGCGGACAATCCCGAATACAAGGGCCAGTCCGGCTCCACCCGCGAAGCCACCAACGCACATGGGAAGAACGTAGAAGTCACCGAAGGGCACGTCGAAGCCAAACTCCAGTGTCTTAGCGGCCCACCAGGCGCCGAGATAGACGGGCACGCTAAGCGCCACCGAGAGAATCCCCCAGACCTTTCTGGAGAAGAGGAGCCAGCACAGCGCAGCGAAAGGAAGAGCAAAGACGGCGTCCTTGTGGTCAGCTCCCTGAGGGAACCTCTGCTGGGACCACCAACCACAGACAGCAAAGGCTGCCGCAACGCTGACGTACTCCACTAGCGTCAAAAACCACTGTTCTTCACGACTCATGCTGACCGTCTTCTCCCGCCCATGGTAGCCCAATGGCAGGTATGCGAAGATCGGTCGAGGCGAGACTCATGACGAAACGAATGGCTCTTCTACTTGTGGCGTTGGTTGCCGCGGCGACATGCTACGGCCAGCCGATGGTGAAGCAAACTGTCCTGCTTCACTCCAACTGGGAATTCCGCCAGCACGGCGGGGACTCCGCCGAATGGCATCCCGCGCAGGTGCCCGGATGCGTGCACCTCGATCTGCTGCGGAACAAGCTCATCCCGGACCCGTTCTACCGCGACAACGAAGCCAAGCTGCAATGGATCGAGAATGCGGATTGGGAATACCGCGGCACCATCCAGGCCAGCGACGAACTGCTCAAGCATCGCCACGTCGAGCTGGTGTTCGAGGGTCTCGACACTTACTCGGAGGTGTCTCTCAACGGCACGCCGGTGCTTACGGCCGACAACATGTTCCGCGAATGGCGGGTGGACGTGAAGCCATACCTGAAAGCGGGCGCCAACTCGCTGACGATCTTTTTCCCGTCGCCCATTAAGGCCGCCGCCAAGGTGGCCGCAACCGATAAGTGGCGCGAGAAGACCAAGACCGAGGAGAAGACTTACATCCGCAAGGCCGCCTACGAGTACGGCTGGGACTGGGGGCCGCGCTTCGTGACCAGCGGCATCTGGCGCCCGGTGAAACTCGAGGCCTGGGATGACGCGCGCATCTCAGACTTCCACATCCGCCAGCGCGACGTGACGGCCGAGGTGGCGCACTTAGTCGCTGAGGTCGAAGTCATGGCGGCGGGCGACATCGCCGGGGCCGACGTGACGCTCGAGTACTCGCAAGCGGGCAGGCGCCAGTTGGCGACGCGCCGGGCGGATCTGCACGACGGCTTAAACCACGTCGATCTGCCGCTCGAGATCGTTAAGCCCGAGCTGTGGTATCCCGCGGGCTACGGCGCTCAGCCCATCTACGAATTCCGCGCGCGACTGAAGGCCGGCGCCTGGCAGGATCAGGCTCTCGTCCGCACCGGTCTGCGCTCCGTCGTGCTGCGCCGCGACCTCGATAAATGGGGCCGCTCCTTCGAGTTCGTCGTCAACGGCATCCCCGTGTTCGGTAAGGGCGCCGACGTGATCCCGTTCGACAGTTTCCCCACGCGCGTCACCGCCGAGCAGTATCGCCAGGTGCTGCAATCAGCCGTGGACGCCAACATGAACATGATCCGCCACTGGGGCGGCGGCTATTACGAGACCGACGAATTTTACGATCTGTGCGACCGCCTCGGCATCATGATCTGGCAGGATTTCATGTTCGGCAACGACTGGCAGCCGGGCACCTATCCCTTCAAGCAGAGCATCGCCGCGGAGGCGGAGGACCAGGTGCGGCGGTTGCGCAATCATCCCAGCATCGTCATCTGGTGCGGCAATAACGAAACCGAGGCCGCCTTCGCCTGGCGCGGCGGCACCAAGCAGACCGCCGATGTGAGCCGGCGCATGTGGGAGGACTACCTCACGGTGTTCAGCGGGATCCTGCCCCGCGTCGTCGAGCGGCTCACGCCCGAGACGCCCTACTGGCCCAGCTCGCCCAGCGCCGACTACGAAGAGGTTTCGGACGCCTACCAGTCCGGCGACATGCACGACTGGAGCGTCTGGCACGGACGCGTGCCGTTCCGCGACTACGAAAAGCACAACCCCCGTTTCATGACCGAATACGGCTTCCAGTCGTTCCCCGAGATGCGCACCGTCGAATCGTTCACGGTTCCGGAGGATCGCACCGGCATCACCACGCCCGTGATGCTGGCGCACCAGAAGAACACGGCGGGCAACAAGATCATCCACGACTATCTGGTGCGGGACTATCCGGAGCCGCGCGATTTCGCCGCCTTCCTGTATGCCAGCCAGGTGCTGCAAGCGGAGGGCATCAAGGTGGGCGCCGAGCACCTGCGCCGCAACCGTCCGCGGACCATGGGTTCGATTTACTGGCAACTGAACGACTGCTGGCCGGTGGCCTCGTGGTCGAGCCTCGATTACTACGGCCGCTGGAAGGCGCTCCAGTATTACGCCCGGCGGTTCTACAACGACTTACTCGTCTCGCCGCACGAGGAGAATGGCGCGGTGGCCGTTTACGTGGTCTCCGACCGCACCGCGCCCGCCAAGGCCGACCTTCGCGTCCGGATCATGAGCGTGGACGGAGCAACGCTCAGCGACAAGTCGCAGAGCATACAGGTTTCGCCGCTCTCGAGCAATGTCTACCTGCAATTCCCGTTCCCCAAGGAGGCCGATCCGAACCGCAGCTTCGTCGCGGCGGACCTGATTGTCGGCGGCAAGACGGTGTCGAGCAACGTGCTGTTTGTGGCGCCGACCAAGGACGTGCGGCTGCCATCAGCCGAGATCAAGACGGAGCTGGACGGGACCCGGCTGCGCCTTTCCTCGCCGGTGCTGGCGCGCAGCGTGTGGGTTTCCTTCGGCTCGCTCGAAGCGACGCCGTCGGACAACTACTTCGATCTTCTGCCCGGACAGCCGGTCGAGATCACGATCGCGGGCGCCGCGAGCGCGGACGAACTGCGCAAGAACCTCAGGGTGATGTCCCTGGTGGACGCGTTCGCGAAGTAGGGGTGGCCGCGGCGCTACACTCGCCATATGGGCGGCGATTGGTCGCGAAGGAATTTGCTGCTGGCGGGCGCGGCAGTGGTGGGGGCTCCTCCTCCGCAGTTCGAATCCGCGGGCGTTCCCAAGATCTGCCTCCCCACCGAGTCCGCGGATGACGAAGCGGCGGCGCGCCGGATCAAGCAGCTGGGCGTGGACCACGTGATCGGCGGCGGCGGCCCGATTCCGTGGGATGAGAACCAGCTCAAAGAGCGCATTGGCCGGCTTCGCGACCGGGGCCTCACGCTCGGCAACCTCATGATCGCCGGATTCCCGAACGCCATCTACGCTCGACCAGGCCGCGACGAGGATATCGAGAAGGTCGTCCGATCCATTCGCGCCGCGGGGCGCGCGGGCCTGCCGGTGGTCGAATACAACTGGTACGCGCACCGCGCCATGGAGGGCTACTTCGAGGAGACCGGCCGCGCCGGCGCCGGATGGACCGGCTTCGACTACGAGCGCATGAAGGGCCTGCCGCCGCTGCCTGAGGAGGGCGCCCATTCGCTCGAAGAGATGTGGGCTAACATCACCTACTTTCTGAAGGCGGTGGTCCCGGCGGCCGCGGAGTCCGGTGTGCGGCTGGCGCTGCACCCCAACGATCCTCCGGCGCCCGTCAGCCGCGGCTCGGAACAGATCATGGGGACGGTGGAAGGGTGGAAGCGGCTGATCGGCATCGTCGACAGCCCTTCGAACGGCATCACGTTCGATTGCGGCGTCACGCGCGAGATGGGCCACGATCCGGTAGAGGTCTGCCGCTACTTCGGCGGCCGCGACCGCATCAATCACGTGCACTTCCGCAACGTCCGCGTGCGGAAGCCGTACGAAAGGTACACCGAAGTATTCCTGGACGAAGGCGAGATCGACATGTTCGCCGTCATGAGGGAGCTGGTCAGGCAGAAGTATCCGCGCCTGATCTTTCCCGAGCATCCGCGCGGAATCGACTACGACCGCGAGCGCGCCGGCTTTCACCCGCAGTATCCCGGAGGCGGTGGCTACGCGGCGTACGCCTTCAACGTGGGTTATACGCGGGCCATGCTTCAGGCGGCCCTGGCAGCACCGAACCGCGACCGTGAGGGAGCGGTTCTTTAGAGGGAGGTATCGCGATGCAATTGCATTCCACGACCGGCGGGCGGCGCTCGTTTCTGAAGGGCGTCGCGGGAGCAATGGGCCTCAGCCTCTGGGCTGACGAAACGCTGGAGGCCCTTCCGCAGAACGTCAACACCAACTCCAAACCGTCGGAGTTGAAGATCACCGACCTGCGCATAGCGGTCATCGGGCACGCGCCCATGACTTGTCCGATCATTCGCCTGGACACTAACCAGGGCATCTACGGCCTCGGCGAGGTCCGCGACGGCGCCAGCAAGAACTACGCGCTGATGTTGAAGAGCCGCCTGCTGGGCGAGAACCCGTGCAACGTCGCCAAGGTCTTCCGCAAGATCAAGCAGTTCGGCGGCGAATCGCGCCAGGGCGGCGGAGTCAGCGGAGTCGAGATGGCGCTGTGGGACCTGGCCGGCAAGGCCTATGGCGTGCCGGTCTACCAGATGCTCGGCGGCCGGTTCCGCGACCGGATACGCTGCTACGCGGACACCACCGAATCGAGCGACCCGAAGGTCTACGGCCAGCGCCTGAAGGCGCGGCGCGACGAGGGTTTCACCTGGCTGAAGATGGACCTCGGCGTGGACCTGGTGGGCGACGTTCCGGGCGCGGTCACCAAGCCCGAGGATGTGAGCCTCGGTCAGCGGGAGCGCGTCGAGCATATGTTTACCGGGATCCAGATCACCGACAAGGGCGCGGCCCTGATGGCGGACTATGTCGGCCAGGTGCGCGAGATGGTCGGGATGGACATACCGCTTTCGGCCGACCACTTCGGCCACCTCGGCGTGAAGAGCTGCATCCGCCTGGCGAAGGCGCTCGAGAAGTACAACCTGGCGTGGCTCGAGGACATGGTGCCCTGGCAGTACACCGAACTCCTGAAGCAGATCCGCTCCGCCATTGGCCTCCCGCTCCTCACCGGCGAGGACATTTATCTGAAGGAGCCGTTCATGGAGTTGTGCCGGTCTCACGCGGTGGACATCATCCATCCGGACCTGGCCACCGCGGGTGGCATCCTCGAGACCAAGAAGATCGGCGACGCGGCCCAGGAGCTGGGTGTGCCGATGGCGATGCACTTCGCGGGTAGTCCGGTGTCGTGCATGGCGAACGTTCATTGCGCCGCCGCGACCGAGAATTTCCTGGTGATGGAGAATCATTCCGTCGATGTCCCCTGGTGGAGCGACTTAGTGGAGGGCGTCGAGAAGCCCATCGTCAACAAGGGCTTTATTACTGTGCCGGACAAGCCTGGCCTGGGAGTTACTCTGAACGAAGAGGCGGTCAAGCAGCACTTACTCGATCCGGGTTACTTCGAGCCGACCCCGCAGTGGGACGTCGATCGCAGCAACGACCGCCTGTGGAGCTGAGCGGCCAGGAAACGAAGTCTTGGCCACGAATGAACACGAATGGACACGAATTAAAAACCGAGCTGGCTCATGCGTGTCCGTTCGCCCAAGGAGGCGCCCTATGAACCGTCTCGTGCTAGCCCTGACCGCCGGCGCGGCCGCGATGCTCGCCCCGCCGTCCGCCCTGCCGCAATCGCTCACGCTAACCCGCGAGCAACTGATCGAGTACACCGCCCAGAATCCGTTCGAGCGATTTCCCGATGGACGGCCTAAGATCCCCGACTCGCTGATCGAGCGCGCCCGCGGCCTCTCGTTGGAAGAGGTCTGGGCCGTACTGCCCGAGAAGGGCTTTCACAACCAATATGAGGGCGGCTTCGAGGTGCTACACCCCGGGAAGAAGCTGGTGGGCCGGGCGTTCACGGTCCAGTTCATGCCCGCACGCCCCGATCTGGAAGACGTTCTGAAGGCTAAGGCACAGGCCGCGGGCCTCGGCTCGTTGAAGAACCAGACGGCCATCGACATGCTGCAGCCCGGCGACGTGCTGGTGGTGGACCTGTTCGGCAAGGAGGATGGCGGCACCATCGTCGGCGACAACCTGTTCTACTACGTCATGAAGGCGACGCATGGCGGCGGCCTGGTGGTGGATGGCTCCATTCGCGACCTGGAAGGGATCGCGGAAATGGATATGCCAGCCTATTACCGCCACGCGCACCCCAGCGCCATCTCCGGCGTCGTGCTGACCGGTATCAACATCCCGATCCGTATCGGACAAGTAACAGTGATGCCGGGCGACTTAGTGGTGGGCGACCGCGAAGGCCTGTATTTCATCCCGCCGCAACTGGCGCAGCAGGTCATGGACAATGCCGACGTCGTCCACGTACACGACGAGTGGACGCGGAAGAAGTTCGACGAGGGTAAGTACAAATCGAGTGACATTTACGGCTCTCCGCACGACCCCGCGCTCAAGAAGGAGTACGAGGAGTATCTGAAGAAGCGCCTCGAGGAGATACGGGGTAAGTAGGTCTTACTCGGCCCTGAGTGCCGTAACTGGATCGACACGGCTGGCCCGCCAGGCGGGCAGGTAGCTCGCAGCGGCCGCCAGCGCGATCAGGAGCGCCGCGACGCCGGCAAACGTCGGGGCGTCCGTCGTCCCCACGCCGTAGAGAATGGTGGACAGGAACCGCGACAGGCCCGCGGCGAGCAGCAGGCCAGCGACAACGCCGGCGAGCGATAGTCTGAGGCCCTGTCCCACGATCAGGCCCAGAACGTCTTTGCGGTCCGCTCCCAGCGCCATCCGGATTCCGATCTCGTGCGCGCGCTCGGCAACCAGGTAGGCCATTACGCCATAGATGCCCACGCAGGCGAGAGCCAGGGCCAGCGCCGCGAACAGGCTGAGCAGCAGCATGCGCACGCGCCGCGGCGAGCGGGATAACGACACCACTTCCTCCATGGTGCGGATGTTGTAGAGCGGCTGGTCCGGGTCGACGGAGTGAATCGCGCTCTGGACGGCCGCCGCGGCCGCCGCCGGATCCGTCGATGTGCGAACCACGAATGCCATGAAGGGCCAGGGGTCACGGGCGTAGGGCACGTAAATGGCGGGGCGCGGCGTCTGGTCCAGGTTGTGCTGGTACACGTCCTC
>DATNLV010000579.1:0-5080 GCA_035602665.1 Bryobacteraceae bacterium
TACCAGCTGATGTGCGCGGCTGACCAGCTCCGCCGAATTGCCCGACATGATTTCGGTGACCCGCGTCAGGTATGGCTGCGTGCCGGGCACGAGGTTTGGATTGAGCGTCTGGGTCATCTGCCGCGCGACGATGTTCTCCGCCGTGCGCAGCGCGGTCCAGTGATCGTAGGCCAGCCACAGCGGCATCTTGACGTTGAACATGTCCAACAGCTCGATAAAGTGGTTGGACCAGCCGGAGGAAACCGTGCTGGCGCCCATGGCGTACTCGAGCGTGAGGTCCCAGCCGATGATCCAGGCAAACAACTCTCCCAGCGTGGCGTAGGCGTAGGTGTAGGCGCTGCCGGCGAGCGGGATCATGGCCGCGAACTCCGCGTAGCACAGCCCTGCGAAGGCGCAGCCCATCCCCGACAGGACGAACGACAGCATGAGGCCCGGGCCGGCGTAGTGTGCGCCGAGGCCTGAGAGCACGAAGATGCCCGCGCCGATGATGGCGCCCACTCCGAGCGCCGTCAACTGGAACGGTCCCAGGGTTCGCCTCAGAGTGTGCGAGCCGGAGTCCTCCGCCTCTTTGAGCAACAGGCCCAGCGGCTTCCTGGCAAACAGTGGATTCCCCAATTCAAACTCCTTCACGCAGCACGATGATCAGTCCGGGCCAGAGCCTCGGCGTGACGTCACGTAGATCACCAACAGTCTGGCGGCCGCCCCTACGATCACACCAGCCAACATCCAGTTGAGCACGTCGCGTGGCGGCTGTTCCCAAGAGAATATGCCCGCAAAAGACAACACCGCAGGCTTTCCAATCAGGTATCCAATGACTCCACCGACGATGCCGCATATAGTGACAAATCCAACCGCGCGGCCGCTCCACAAGCCGCGCCACATAAAGTAGACCGGCACTCCCAACAGCACGATTCTCAGTCCGGGCCAGGTGTAGTTGGGCTTGTACGCCAGCAGCAGAACTTCAATAAGCCCCGCTACCAGGATATACACTGCCGGCAGCACTGGGTATCCAAAAGCCCGGTAGGGCCGCTCCAGGTCCGGACGGGTGCGGCGCAGCACGAACACGCCCACGATGGTCATTATGTAGAACACCAGCACCGCGAAGATGACGTAGTCCAGGAGGTCGCTGTACGTGCCGCTCAGCGTCAGCAGGCAGGCCCAAACGCACTGCACCACCAGTGAAACCACGGGCGTGTGGCGCGTGGGATGCAGCCGCGCCACGGGCTTGAAGAACAGGCCGTCGAGCGCCATCGCGTAGTAGACGCGCGCGCCGGCCAGGATCATGCCGTTCAGGCAACCGAAGGTCGAGACCATGATGGCCGCCGCCATCACCTGAACGCCGATCGGGCCGAGAATGACCGAGGCGGCAGCCGTGCCCACGCGATCCTCGGGAGCGTGTTGAATGGCGTCGAGCGGCAGGACGCGCAGGTAGACCACGTTGGAGGCGATGTACAGAGTGAGCACGATCGCCACGCCCAGCGCCAGCGCGAGCGGAACGTTGCGCCGAGGATTGCGAGTCTCGCCGGCCGTGAAGGTCACGTTGTTCCAAGCTTCGGAGGAGAACAGGGCGCCCACCATCGCGACTCCCACCAGGCGAATGGTGGTGAAGCTCCAATCCGCGTTGCCCCAGAAGTGGCCGAAGTTTTCCGCGACTGCCTTGGGATGGCTGCCGAGCAGGAGGCCAACGAACACCAGCCCGAGAAGCGTGCCGACCTTCGCGAACGTGAACACGTTCTGTACGCGGGCTCCGGTGCGCACGCCACGCGTGTTCACCCAGCTCAACAGGATGAGGACCGCGATGGCCACCAGTTGCTGCGAGCTCACGCCGAACCTGCCGATGCCGGCCAGGCGGTTGTGAGCGGAGATCCAGGGGAAGAACACGCCCGTGAACTTCGCGAACGCCACCGCTACCGCCGCGAGCGTGCCGGTCTGGATCACCAGGAACAGCGTCCAGCCGTAGAGGAATCCGCTGAGCGGGCCGAAGGCCTCGCGCAGGTAGACGTATTGGCCGCCCGCCTGTGGCATCGCGGCCGCCAGTTCGCCATAGCTGAGCGCCGCGATCATGGTGACCACCGCAGTGACCACCCAGGTCATGAGCATCAGTCCCGGCGAACCTACCTGGCGCGAGATATCGGCCGAGACAATGAAGATGCCGGAGCCGATCATCGATCCGACCACCAGTGCGGTCGCGTCGACGAGCCCAAGGCCTTTCAGCAGGCCGGGGCCAGCGGTCTGTTCACGAGTGGTCGCCATCGTGCGGTTGTCCGGAGGATATCATGGATCGCGCCGGGGGCGCGGCCGCATAATCACCAGGTCCTGCAGGTTCCCGATGTAGCCGGGAAGCACTTCCAGGATATCGAAGTAAGTGGACCACTTCGCGTGAAGATACTCGTGGGTATGGAAGGTGGTTCGGTAGTAGTTGCGATCCTTCGGGGCTAGCACGGAGTCGAGATCCGTGTTGCTCATGCGGTCGAGAATTCCCCGGCTGCGCCATTCGTCGTAGGCGTGCTGCGCCATGTTCGGGTTTCGGGCCCACCAGAAGTCACTGTGCACGGAAACCATGGCGAGTCCGCGGTCGTGGTCGAGCATTCGATTGAGCCACGCGAGCCACTCGAGCATCACGTCTTCGCTCAGATGCGTGAACACCGAGATGCCCAGGATCAGCGAGAACTTCTCGGCCGGTGCAGCGGGATCGGGGTGCAGAGGGACCGTGGAGAACGTGCCGAAGGGAAGATTGCGCCGGCACCATTCGATATTGTCCGCGTCGATGTCCACTCCGTGGAGCCCGCGGCCGAAGTAGCGGGCGATGCGGCCGCAACCGCAGCCCCAGTCGAGGATGCGAGGGCACCCGTCGAAGGTGCGGCCTACGCGGGCGAGCGCCTTTTCCAGTTTGCGGTACGCCGAGAAGCCCTCCAGGCGAAACGTGGATTCGTCGCGGCTGCCGTGGACTCGTTCGCGCCGCTCCGGTTCGGGCAGGGGCAACGCGTCGACGGTGAAGTATTGGTCGTGGGTATCGGCGCCGGGCCGGAACGCCAGATCGAAGACGCCTGCGTCTTCCGGCAGAACCGCCGTGGAACAGCGGAAGCCCGACGTCTCCGAATCGCGGACGTGCGGGAATTGCCTGCGTATGTCGGGGCGCGGCATCGGGAATTCGCGAGACTGGCAGGGCCGCCCATTCACCAGGAAGGTACATTGCTCCGCGGCGACATCCGTGGGATGAAACGCCCAGCCGGTGAAGCGCAGTGTCGAAGCATCGAGCCCGATCTCCTCGATGCACCAGAGACCGTTCGACAGCAGGGGGAGGGTCAGGCGCCGGTACTCGGGAACAGCCGCCGCTTTGGCGCGTGGAAGTTCGACGCCGGTTCCGGAGACCTTGACCTGAACGCCATCGGAAGGCACGCCGGCGGGCAGACGGAACCAGAATGCGTGTTTCCCGTTCCCGATTCCGGCCGCGGCCAGGTCCTCGCGGTATTCCTCCGCGACGGTCGTGCCAATCGGAATTCCATCGCTAAGGATGTCTGCCCGAACGGGGACCTCCGGGGTCTTCTTGTCCCACGCCCAGCCTTCAACGTATCCGTCCGTGCAGGCATCGACGGCGCCCCGGACAGATCTTCGAAGGCGATTCAGTAGGGCCAGGGCTCGCAAGCCCCTCAGTGTAACGCCGTTCTTTCGCCTTCGCTAGACTTGAAGGTACAAAAGCATGAGGGAAATCGCAGAGAGGGCCCTGGATGCCGTCACGCGGCGGGGTGTCTCGTACGCCGACGTCCGCGTGGTGGAGCACCGCGACCGGCACGTGTCCACGAAGAACGGGAAGATGGGCTCGGTGTCCGCGAGCGAATCCACTGGCGCGGGCGTGCGGGTGGTGGCGGGCGGCTGCTGGGGCTTCGCGGCCACCGACGATCTCTCCCGCGAGGGCATCGCGCGCGCGGCGGCGCAGGCGGTCGAGATCGCGCATGCTAGCGCGCTGGCCCGAAAGAAAGACGTCGCGCTCGCGCCGGAACAGAAGTACGAAGCGGTCTGGGTCTCGCCTTGCGCGGTCGATCCGTTCTCGATCCCGGTAGAGGAGAACCTCGGGCTGCTGCTGGCCGTCGACGCCGAGTTACGCAAGGACCCGGGCGTGACGCTGGCCGAGGCATCGATGGTATTCGCGCGCGAGCGGCAGGTCTTCGCGTCGACGCTCGGAAGCCGGATCGACCAGACGCGCACCACCAGCGGCGCGGGCTTCGCGGCCCACAGCTACAAGGGCGATGAGATTCAGAAGCGCTCGTACCCCAACTCGTTCGGCGGCCAGCACCAGCTCAAAGGCTACGAGCTGATCGCGGAGCTGGACCTGGTTGGGAACGCGCCGCGCGTGGCCGAGGAAGCCGTCGCGCTGCACTCGGCGGCGCAGTGCCCGGAGGGCGAGTTCGATCTCATGCTCGACAGCTCGCAGCTCGGCTTGCAGATACACGAATCGATCGGACACCCGATCGAGCTGGACCGCGTGCTGGGGTCGGAAGCCAACTACGCGGGCATGAGCTTCCTGACGCTCGACAAGCTGGGCTCGCTGCGCTACGGATCCGGGATCGTCAACGTGGTGGCGGATGCGCGCCTCGAGCACGGGCCGGGCCTCGGCACCTTCGCCTTCGACGACGAGGGCGTGCCGGCGCAATGCTCGCCCATCATCCGCGACGGGCTGTTTACGGCGTACCTGATGTCGCGCGAGACGGCAGCGGCCATTGGCCAGCCGCGCTCGAATGGCGCGATGCGCGCCGATGGATGGGCGCGAATCCCGCTGGTCCGCATGACCAACATCAGCCTGCTGCCGGGGGAGCAACCGCTCGGCGAGGTCTTCGACGGCGATGGGATTTACATGGAGACCAACCGCAGCTGGTCGATTGACGATCATCGCTTGAACTTCCAGTTCGGTTGCGAGATCGGCTGGGAGATTCGCGGCGGGAAGCGCGTGCGCATGTTGAAGAACCCCAGCTACAGCGGTGTCACGCCCGAGTTCTGGAATTCCTGCGCGACCATCGCGGACCGCCGTCACTGGACGCTGTGGGGCACGCCCAACTGCGGCAAGGGCCAGCCCGAACAGGTG
>DATNLV010000622.1:0-4063 GCA_035602665.1 Bryobacteraceae bacterium
CTGGACAGCGACCTATGGGAGGCGTGCGGCCACAACCCGGTGGCGATGCTCGGCTCGATCGATCAGAGCAAACTCGACGCAGCCGCGGTGGACGACGCATTCCTGGCGCATCTGGAGCGCGTACAGCGCAACCTCGAAGGCTACATCGCGAGCGAGTCCTCCTGGTTCCGGAAGACCTTCACCGGCTGCAAGGACAGCCCGCTGGTAGCGTACTTCTCGGCTGAGTTCGGCCTGACCGAGTGCCTGTCGATCTTCGCGGGAGGCCTGGGAATCCTGGCGGGCGATCATCTGAAATCGGCCAGCGATATCGGCGTTCCGCTGGTGGGAGTCGGCCTGCTCTATCAACAGGGATACTTCCAGCAATGCCTGACCCAGGCGGGCTGGCAGCAGGAATCGTACGCCGACAACGATTTTCATAACCTGCCCCTGAGCCCCGCACTGGGGCCGGACGGGAAGCAGGTGGTGGTCGAGGTCGCCTATCCGGGCCGGGCGGTACGCGCCCAGGTCTGGAGGGTCGCGGTGGGGCGCGTCTCGTTATACCTGCTGGACACAAACGTGGCGGCGAATCGCCCGGAGGACCGCGACATCACCGACCAGCTCTATGGCGGGGACCGCGACATGCGCATCCGCCAGGAGATCCTGCTGGGGATTGGAGGCTATCACGCCCTGGCGGCGCTGGGGATCGAGCCCACGGTCTACCACATGAACGAGGGCCACTCCGCTTTCCTCGGCCTGGAGCGCGTGCGCCGTCTGATGGACCAGCACAAGCTGTCGTTCACCGAGGCGAGGGAACTGGCCTCGGCCAGCCTGATCTTCACCACGCATACGCCGGTCGAGGCCGGCCACGACTACTTCCCGCCGGACCTGATCGACTACTACCTGGGCGACTACGCACGGCGGCTGGGCCTGTCTCGCGACGAGTTCCTGGCGCTGGGGCGGCGCGGCCCCTGGGACCAGGGCGAATTCTGCATGACGGTGCTGGCCCTGCGCCTGGCCTCTTTCCGCAACGGCGTCAGCAAGCTGCATGGCGCGGTGAGCCGCCGCATGTGGCAGTCGCTGTGGCCGGGCGTTCCGGTGGACGAGGTCCCCATCCGGCATATCACCAACGGAGTTCACTTCCGCTCCTGGATCTCGGCCGAGATGAACCAGCTCTACGACCGCTACCTGGGGCCGAACTGGCGCGACGAGCCCTCGAACGGCGAAGCCTGGGACCGCATCCACCAGATCTCGGCGGAGGAGCTGTGGCGCACCCACGAGCGCCGCCGGGAGCGACTGGTAGCCTGGGCACGGCGGCGCGTCCGGAACCAGCGTGTACGCCGCGGAGCGCCCCAGCGCGAAATCGAGGCGGCCGACGAGGTACTCGATCCCGACGCTCTGACCATCGGCTTCGCCCGGCGCTTCGCCACATACAAGCGCGCCACGCTCCTGCTGCGCGACCTGGACCGGCTGAAGCGCCTGTTGACGGACCCCGCGCGTCCCGTACAGCTCATCTTTGCCGGCAAGGCCCACCCCCGGGACACACAGGGCAAAGAACTGATCCAGCAGATCGTCAGCCTGTCGCGCCAGCCGGAGTTGGGCCGGCGCCTGGTGTTCCTCGAAGACTACGACATGGCCGTGGCCCGTTACCTGGTGCAGGGAGTGGATGTCTGGCTGAACACCCCACAGCGTCCGCTCGAGGCCAGCGGGACCAGCGGGATGAAAGCCGCGGCCAACGGCGCTTTGAACCTCAGCACGCTCGATGGCTGGTGGGACGAGGTTTGGCGCGATCCGAACCGTCCGGCCGGCATCGGCTGGGCCATCGGGAGCGGCGAAGATTACGAGGACCACAACTACCAGGACCAGGCGGAGGCTGAATCTCTGTACGAGCTGCTCGAGGCCGACATCGTGCCGGCCTTCTACGACCGCGGTCCGGACCGCATGCCGCGCCGCTGGGTCAAGAGCATGAAGGCGTCCATCGGGACGCTGTGCCAGTTCGTCAACACGCACCGCATGGTCAGCCAGTACACCACCGAATACTACCTGGTGGCGCACGCACGCGCTCTGAAGCTCGGGGCCGACAACGCCGCCGGGACGCGCGCGCTGGCCGCCTGGATGGCCCGGGTCCAGAAAGAGTGGCCACGCGTCCGGGTCGAGGAGATCGGGGGAGGCCCCACGGAGGCCTTTCCGGTCGGCACCAAGATCCACACCCGCGCCAGGCTGGAGTTGGGCGCCCTGTCGGCGGACGATGTCACGGTCGAACTCTACTGGGGCCGCGTCAATGCCGCCGGAGAGATCTCCGAAGGCTCCAGCACGGCGATGAAGCCGGCGGGGCGCGACGACCACGGAAAGCACCTGTTCGAGACGGATGCGGTCGCCTGGGCGCGCAGTGGCCTGCACGGCTACACGGTCCGCGTCGTGCCGCACCACCCCGATCTGGCCTCGCCCTTGCTGCCGGGCCTGATCACCTGGGCCGACGCAGGCGCCGCTGTGGGAGCGCACGCCGGCAGATAGCCGGGGGCGACCGTGGGGCAGGCGTCCACGCCTGCGGCCGGTCTCCAGACCCGCTTGACTCAGTTGCCGTCCTGTCTTTCAGCCGTGCGAAGGACCCACTTGCTCACCGTGTCCATGCCCCTCAGGGGCGAAAGGGGCCGGAGCCTTTCGAGCCTTTGGGTTGCGTTCCTGGATCCGGGAACCTGCCCGGGCCGCCGCCTGCATCGGGTAAAATAAGAGAAAGATGCCTCTGTACGAATATCAATGCGCCGGTTGCGGCGCCGCCTTCGAGCAGCTTCGCCGCATGCAGGATGCCGACCAGAACCTGGAGTGCCCGAGTTGCGCCTCGCACGAGGTCAAACGCCTGCTCTCCACCTTCGCCCCTCGTATGGGAGCCTCGGGCAGCGGTGGCGGCGCGCTCGCACCCTGCGGCCAGCCGGCGTCGGCCTGCGGAAACGGCCGCTGCAATCGAGGCTAGACTCGGGCTGCGGTCCGCTACCCTAAAGAGGCTCGCTCCCTGCCTTCGGTCTTCCGTGACAGAATAGATCGCAGTGGTGCGAACACAACTGCCAGGAGACGCCAGATGCAACTTCGCGTGCTTGCCTTCGTGCTCGCCGGCGGCAAGGGAACCCGGCTCTACCCGCTCACAAAAGAGCGCGCCAAACCGGCCGTGCCGTTCGGCGGCAAGTACCGCATCGTCGACTTCGTACTCAGCAATCTCATCAACTCGGGCATCTACTCGACTTACGTTCTGCTGCAGTTCAAGAGCCAGTCGCTGCTCCAGCACCTGCGCGACGGCTGGCAGTTCGCCGGGCTGCTGAAGAACCAGTTCATCATCCCCGTGCCCGCGCAGATGCGGACGGCCGAAACCTGGTATCAGGGGACCGCCGACGCCATCTACCAGAACATCAACCTCATCGAGCAGGCGGACCCGCACATCGTCGTGATCTTCGGCGCCGACCACATCTATCGCATGAACATCCGCGAGATGATCGAGTATCACGAACAGAAGCGCGCCGAAGTCACCGTGGCCACGATTCCGGTGGAGAAGCGCTACGCCGTCGAGTTCGGCGTGGTCGAGACCGAGTCCGACGGCCGCATCCGGGGGTTCCACGAAAAGCGCGCGGACGCGCCCTGCCTGCCGGACAACCCCGAGATGGTCTACGCCTCCATGGGCAACTACGTGTTCTCCACCCGCCTGCTTCTGCAGGAGCTGCACGCGGACGCGGACAACGAGCAGAGCACGCACGATTTCGGCCGCGACATCCTGCCCAGCCTGATCGGGCGCGTGCCCATGTTCGCGTACGATTTTGAGACCAACGCCATCCCCGGCGAGCCGCCCGAGAAGAGCCCCTACTGGCGCGACGTGGGAACCATCGACGCCTACTACGAGGCCAACATGGACATCCGCAGCGTCGAGCCGGCGCTGAACCTCTACAACCGCCAGTGGCCGCTGATCACCGCGGGCTACTCGGATCCACCGGCCAAGTTCGTCTTCGACGAAGAGGGCCGGCGCGGCCAGTCCATCAACTCGGTGGTCGCCGGAGGCACCATTCTCTCCGGAGGAACCGCGCGCGACTCCGTGCTGGGCCCT
>DATNLV010000628.1:0-7186 GCA_035602665.1 Bryobacteraceae bacterium
TACCAGCGCGCCGCCGAGGGCGCGTGGTTCCCCGTGAGCTATGGCGGCGAATTCGAGGTGCGAGCGGTGTTTTTCTTCAAGCGCGGGATTTCGGTGTCGCTCGCCAACAGCGGCTTCAAACGCGTCGATGCGCGCAGCCAGATCCTGTTCTGCGCTGCCCTGCCCTGAGACGGCTCGTGGTAAGGTCAGGCAAAGGGAAACTATAGCGCATGCGATGGTGTCCAATGTTTGGACTGCAATGCTGCGAAGATTCTGCTGGTGCCTGCTCCTGTTGCTTTATTGGGCCATAGTAGTCCACTTCCTCAGGGCTGCAAGCCCGGTGTTCACTGACGGTGGAGGCCCGATGCCGAGCTTCCACTGGGGAGACCCGCCTCTACCAGGTCTCGGTGAGTACACGCGACACCAGAGCTACTACGATCGCATCTATTCGCTCCCTTATTACCTCGCTGGGCTGGTGCTGACGTTCATCGGATGCAGCGCAGCACCTCTGATTGTTCGGCGATCCGGAGCCTTGCCTTCGCATGCTTTTCGGAACGCTGCAGGGACCACATTAGTGCTGGTGGTTCTGCTTGCGATTGCGTCCGACATTGGTACTCTGCTTCGGGTCTGGAGGGGCCCCGTATTTCTGCTGCATCGAAGCCACGGTCTGTTCAGCATCTGGGCACTTTGTAAGGCGCTCTTGCCAGCGTGCATCCTCAGTGGTGTCGTCGCAGTTGGAAAAGCTTGGGTAGCAGCGCGCCAGCTGCGACCACCTTCAGCCAGATTCCCCACCTGAGCCGGCTCCGCTACACTGATAGCAGAATCCACTCGGAGGGCACTCTCCATGGCACCACCTGGGACCGAGCACGCCGGCGCCGCGAGCGCTGACGAACAGGCAATCCACAACCTCGCCGCCGCCGTGGTGGAGGCCCTGAACCGGGCCGATACGCGGGCGTACGCGGCCTACTTCGACGAAAACGCCGACTACACCAGCGCGGTCGGCATGCAGGTGCGTGGGCGGGATGCGATTCAAGCGCTGCACGACGCGGCGTTCACGGAGCCGCAGACACCGGACTGGCCGTCATTCCGCAACGCCGTGACCGCCTTCCACAGCGTCCGCACGCGGTTTGTCAGGCCGGATGTCGCGGTCGTCGACATTCGCTGGTCGCAGAAGGGAGTGCTGGGGCCCGATGGCCGCCCTTGGGAAAACAGGAAGGGCGTGATGAGCTGGGTGGTGACGAAAGAGAACGCCAACTGGGTCGTGGTGGCCTCGCACAACATGCAGTTGCCCGGATGATAGCGCCGTCAAGGGTTGTACGGAATGGGCTTCAGCGGCGCGCGGCCTTCGAGCGTTTCGTAGGCCACCATTTCTTCGAGCTTGCGCTTTGGCGCCTGCTGGGGCCAGCCGTCGGGAACGCCGATGGGCGTGATGCAGATGCGCTGATACTGGCTGGGGATGGCCAGCACGTCGCGCGTGACCTGCTCCGGAATGCCGTCGGTGAGATACGCCGTACCGTAGCCGAAGGCGCGCGCCGCGAGCATGAGGTAGCCGGCCGCGATCGGCCCGTCGTGTTTCTGCGCGTAGCCGGTGCAGGGGCAGGTGGTATCCACCAACACGACGACATACACCGGCGCCGTGAAGTAGCCTTCGTAGAAATGGAGGCTGGCCTCCTTCTTGTCGGCGCTCACGAATTTCGCGACGGTTTCGAGCGTGCGCTTCTTCATGGCCTCGATCTTGGTGGGGTCACGGATCACCAGGAATGTCCACGGCTGCTGATTCATGCAGGTGGGAGAGCGGCGGGCGGCGTCCAGAATCTGGAGCAGGTGCTCCTGGGGAACGGGGTCCGATTTGTAGCGGCGCACGGTTTGCCGTTTTGAGAACACGGCGAGCGTCGGCGCCGGATCGTCTTCCTTCGTGGCCGCCCGCAGCGGAGCGGCTCCCGCGGCGAGCGAAGCAAACTGGAGTAACTTTCTGCGGCTGGTGCTCATCGATCCTCCACATTGTTAGTACGCACGCGAGGTGGATTCGGGTTCCATTGTCGGAACCCTGGATGCGCGGGCACCGTCCTGTTGGTGTAAGTCAGCTTACACTGGATGTTTACCATGTACTGCCGGATCGCTCTGCTGGTGTCGCTCGCGGCGCTGGGCCTGGGGGCCCAGACCGTATGCCAGCCCACGCCCACTTACTCGCCTTGCGAGATCACCTTCGAGCTCTCCGCGGCGGAGATGACGGCGCATCCGCATCCGTACCGCACGGTGGATCTCGAGGCCGAGTTCCGTTCGCCGCGCTTCCGCACCTTCCGCATGCCGGCGTACTGGGACGGTGGCAATCGCATGGTGATCCGCTTCGCGCCGACCGAGGCGGGCCAGTGGACCTTCCGCACTTCGAGCAACGTCACGCGCTTCGATGGGGTCGAGGAGCACTTCTCCGCCACTCCGTCGGACTCGCACGGTATCCTGCGCCCGGCCAATGTTCACCACTGGGCTTTCGTGGATGAGAACGTCCGCACACCGCAGCTCTGGATGGGCGACACGCTACTGCCGCTTCCCTACGTTGACCGTGCTGTGTTCGAGCGGATCGTGGACGCGCGCGCCGCGCAGAAGTTCAACCACCTGCGAGGCATGGTGCTTTCGGCGCCGCGAGCGGCGCAACGGGCGCTGAAGGCCGGCGGTGAGCCGGATGCGGCGGTGTTTCGCGAGCTCGACGCCCGCATCCTCTACATGAACGGCAAGGGCCTGACGGCGGACCTGGTGCTGGCCTGGACGACCGGCCAGTGGGCCAGCCTGTTTCCCTCGTGGGAAGACCGCCGCCGCTTTGTGCGCTACGTGGTGGCGCGGTTCTCGGGCATGCAGGTGACCTGGCAACTGGCGGGCTCGTTCGAGGACGACGACAGCGCGCGCGCGCTGCTGAAGGAAGTGGGGCAGGCGCTGAAGAGCCTCGATCCTTACCTGCATCCGCGATCGACCGGGTCCGCACAGACGTCCTCGCCGCTCTCGACCGACGAGTGGATGAACTTCATCACGTACGGCGTCGCAGACGATCACCTCGGCTCGATCGAACATCAACTTTACCCGGCCGCGTGCGTGAACCTGAATCTCGGCTCCGAGAACAGCGGCGCGGGCGGTCCGGATGCGGTGGACGCCGACACCTTCCGGCATCGGCTGTGGAACGCAAGCATGGACGGCCAGTATCCGACCTTTGCGAACACGGGCACCTCGGGCGCGGGCGGGCGCGCGGTGGATGCCGCTTCGGTGGACTCGCCGGCCGCGAAACAGATGGCAATCTGGTACGACTTTTTCGCGGGCACGCGGCACTGGGAGCTGGAGCCGTACTTCGAGCTGGACGGCGGCCGGGCGCTGGCGCTCGAACGTCCGGACGAGGAAGAGCTCGAAGGCATCGAGTACGTGGTCTACATCGAGAAGCCCGGGCCGGTCGAGGTGCTGGTGCAGAAGCGCGGGTATGACGTGGAATGGTTCAACCCGGTGAGCGGGCAGCGGATCCGGGAGAAGAAGCCGTTCAAGGGCGACCACTTCACCGGGGAGCCGCCGGACCGCCTGCACGACTGGGTGCTGCACCTGTTCCGCGAGGGGCGGATGGAGAGCATGCTGCGCTCGTACAAGTTCGACTCGCGGCCCATCATCATGCAGGAAATCGAGCAGGTGCCGCAGAAGGTGCCGTTCGAGATCGTTGAGCCGGGGAGCGATTCGATCACGGTCGCAAAGCCCCCGAAATACGCCGCCAAGCTCACCCGGGAAACGCGCGCGACGCGCAGCATGATGTGGCTGTGGACGGGCGAGGTGGCGGCCCCTCAGCAGGGCTACAGGGTGCTGGGCACGGGCCTCGCGGGCACGTTCCACATCCCGGCGAATCTCACACCGAGCTACCCGGCGATGCTGACCGTGCGGCTTTACGGGATGAACGCGCACGGCAAGGTGTACTTGCTTTTACGGGTCTACCAACTCTCCCAGTGACGCCCAGAATCCTCGCTCTCGACACTACGACGGAGTTCGGCAGCATCGCGCTGGTCGCCGGCGGCGCGGTGGTGTGGGAGACTCCGCTGCATTCGAGCGAGGGCTTCGGGCAGATCGTGTTCGACCGCATCGCGACGGTCTTCGAAGGCTCGGGCTGGCGGCTCGACCAGATCGACTGCTTCGCCGCGGCTTGCGGGCCGGGATCGTTCACCGGCGTGCGCGTGGGCCTGGCGGCCGTGAAAGGGCTGGCCGAAGCGCTGGGGCGGTGCGTGGTGGGCGTTTCGAATCTGGAGGCGATGGCCTGGCACGGGACCGGTCCGCTGCGGGCCCCCATCGCGGACGCCCGCCGCGGCCAGATCTACGGCGCCGTGTACGATGCGAAGCTCAGGCTGGTGTCGCCCGAGGTGGTGATGGCTTTCCCTGAGTGGCTGGCCGGGCTGCCCTCGGGCGAGATCGAATTGCTCTCGACGGAGCCCGACAACTTCCGCGGCGCGCTGGCCGGAACGCGGTTTGAGAAGGTCGGGATCCGCGAGGTGCCGCGCGCTTTGGCGGGCGCGATCGGGCGGATCGCCGAAGAGCGATTTCTGGCGGGGATGGGGGCTGACCCCGCGGCGCTGGACGCCAGTTACGTGCGGCGATCGGACGCCGAGCTGTTCTGGCGGGAGTAGCGCCGCGAACGTCCAAAACATTGCTAGCCGCCGATGAACGCCGATAAACGCCGATGGGATTCAAAGGAGTTATCGGCGTTGATCGGCGTTCATCGGCGGCTCGTATTGTCTTTCTGGACTTTCTAAGCACCCTGTTCAGCTTGTCCAGCGCCGAGACAAGTCTCGGCGCGGCAGGCACGAGTGCCTGCGCCACGGCTGCGCTAAAATGGAACTTCATGCTCGGAAAGGTGCTGACGGGGATCAAGCGATTCGTGTTGTGGGATTACGATCGCGCCACCTGGCAATTCGATGTCATGGTCGGCCTGATCCTGGCATTCGTCCTCCTGACGCCGCGGAGCTGGTTCAACGACCAACGCCGGATTCCCGGGGCCAGCAGGATTGCCATGCTGCAGTCCCATGACACCAATGGTCATTGGTACTGGATTGACACGGAACTCCTTTTGAATGTTCCGGAGGGGCGGCGGCTGGCGAAAGCCTCCGAGCTGCTCCGCGCGAGCGCGGGCGAGAAGCGGCCCGTGGTCCGGCTGGAACCCATGGTGGATTCCGAATCGGAAATCAAGGGCTACATCGCCTTTACACAACCTTAAACTTGCTGCGGTAACGTTGCTTCCCGGGATCGCGCCGTTAACTTGAGACTTGGAATGACATTCAGACTGCTGGCAGCAGTTCTGGCCGTCGGCGTTTTGCCCGCCGTGGCCGATGACGTGCAAGAGACATTGGCGAGGATGGACCGCGAGGCCAAAACCTTCCATCAGATCAGTGGCAAGCTCCAGAAGACGGAGTTCACGGCGGTCCTCGATGACGTGTCGAAGGAAAGCGGGCGGATGTGGCTCGAGCGGACGGGCGGCAAGCTTGCGATGCGCGTCGAAATCGACGTACCGCAGGCCAAGTCGGTAGGCGTCGAAGGGAATAGCGCGAGCATCTACTACCCCAAGATGAACACGGTGCAGATCTACGATTTGGGCAAGGCGGGCGCGCTGGTGGATCAGTTCCTGGCGATCGGCTTCGGCAGTTCGGGCAAGGACCTGGAGAAGAATTACACGGTCACGGCGGGCGGCGAGGAGATGGTGAACGGCGAGAAAGCGACGCGGCTCAAGCTGGTGCCGAAATCCGCCAAGGTGCTGGAGCAGATCAAGAACGTGGAGCTGTGGATTCCGTTGAAAGCCGGGCACCCGGTGCAGCAGAAAGTGATCGAGCCGGGCGGCAACTATTACCTGTTCACTTACTCGGACCTGAAGGTCAATCCGGACCTTCCGCCGGACGCGTTCCGGCTGAAGCTTCCTCAAGACGTGCATAAGGAGTATCCGCAGAAATGAGCGCGGGCGGCAGCGGGCGCGCCGGCGCGGGACGGCTGGCCTTTCTGGACTGGGTGAGGGGCCTGGCGGCCATCACCATGCTGAATGGCCACGCCTTCCACTCCTTCACCAAACCCGAGCAGCGGCAGGGCGGGCTGTACGTCATCACGCAGTTCATCGGCGGCCTGCCTCCGGCGATTTTTCTGTTCCTTGTGGGCGTGACACTGTCTTTTTTGATGGACTCCTCGGAGCGCAAGGGAGTACCCACTGCCCGGCGCGTAGGGAAGGCCCTGAGCCGCGCGGGCTACCTGCTGGGGCTGGCGTTCCTGTTCCGCCTCCAGGTGTGGGCGTTCGGCCTGCCGCGCAGCCCTTGGACCGACCTCCTGCGGGTGGACGTGCTCAACTGCATGGGGCTGGCCGTGGCCCTGCTTTCGGTGATGGCCGTGTTCACCACCGAGGAACGCGTGCGCCTGTGCGCCGTGCTGGGGCTCGCCATCGCCGGGCTTTCGCCGCTGGTCTCGTCACTCGACTGGTCCGGTGTGCCGAGCCTGGTCAGGATGTACGTCGCCCCGGACTATCTCTCGTTCGGCTTCTTCCCGTGGGCGGCATTCGTGGCCTTCGGCATGAGCGCGGGCGCCATCATCCGTATTCTTCCGGCGGAGCGTTACGAGCGGACGGCGCAGTGGGCGGCGCTGACCGGCTTGGGGCTGGTGCTGGGCGGGCAGTATTGTTCCTCCTTCCCCTATTCGCTGTACCCGAAGTCCGAGTTCTGGCTGGACAGCCCTTGGCTGATCCTGGTGAAGACCGGCGCGGTGCTGCTCCTGCTCGCGTTCGCGTACCTGTGGACCAGGCACACCGCGGACAAGTGGAGCTGGGTGCGGCAATTCGGCGTGACTTCGCTGCTGGTCTACTGGGTGCACATCGAGCTGGTCTACGGGCGCTGGTTCTGGTACTGGAAAGAGTCCCTCGGGGTGGGACAGGTAGTGATGTGCTCGGTGGTGCTGATCGTGCTGATGCTGTTCCTCTCGCTGGCTCGGACGCAGTGGAGGAATTGGGCGCGTCTGGGGCTATCGATGGGCTGGTATTTCTTCCTGACCGAGCGCCGCGCGGAGCAGTAGGAGGCGGGCGGTCCTCTAAGCCGGGCTTCGGCTAAGCCGCGCGTTCCGCGCCCGATCCCCTCAGGTAGGGACCGCCGCCTCCGTTGGGAAGCACGGTATCGGAGTCGGTACGAGCCTGGGAAAGCTGCAGGCTGCTCATGCCGCGAGCTCCGCG
>DATNLV010000633.1:0-5300 GCA_035602665.1 Bryobacteraceae bacterium
TCCGTGCGGTTACTACGGCGACCCCACCCGCGAGTGCCGCTGCACGCCGGCCATCATCCAGCGCTACCTGGGCAAGATCAGCGGACCGCTGCTCGACCGCATCGACCTGCACATCGAGGTGCCCGCCGTGCCCTACAAAGAAATGCGCGCCGACGCCCAGGGCGCCACCTCGGACCAGATGCGGGAGAGGATCGAGCGCGCTCGCACGGTGCAGCACGCGCGCGGCCACGTCAACTCCGAACTTCCTCCGCGCCTGCTCCGCAAGCTGTGCAAGCTGGACGACGCGGGCGAGCGCACGCTCGAGCTGGCGATGCGCAAAATGGGCCTCTCGGCTCGCGCCCACGACCGAATTCTAAAAGTGGCCCGCACCATCGCCGACCTCGACGCCTCGGAGTGCGTCTCCGCCAAGCACCTGGCCGAAGCGGTGCAGTACCGCAGCCTGGACCGCAGTTACTGGAGCTGAGGCTCCACAAATAGCACCGCCTCGAGGCCCGGAGGAGGCTCAAGGGCGGGGGATGCCGCTCGCCTACGGCGCGAAATACCCGTCAATATCCAGGATCACGTGCGTCGGGTTCGTGACGAAAATGTCGACCGCCCCGCCCGCCCTCGCCGGCACGATCGCCGCGTTCGCGACCACAGCCCTGTCGAATGAGTTCAAGGTCGATACCAGCGGCTGATTCGACCCCGTGGGCCACGCGGTCAGGTACGAGAGCACGCCGTCCGGCACCACCGTGACATTCAAGGAATAGGCCGCGGCGTTCGCCGGAATGTTACATCCGCCGGCCTGGATCGTGAATGAGCGCGGCACCCCGGCCTGCATTTCCGGCCCGCCGAAGCCGCTGTTGGGACCGCGCGTATCCGCGACGCGGCAAGGCGCCACCGGATAGAAGCTCAGCGCGCCCGCGCTTCCCGCCGCGGCTGGCCGCAGACTGCTGGCCGCCACTGCAAGTGCGCAACATCTCAGGTCGTGGTGTGGGCACGCCGCTCCAGCGTTCCGGTCTGCGCCATCGAGATATCAACCGTCCCGCGCCGAGCCTATCGGTCCAAATCGATTCGATAGACCTGTGTCGAACTGAGGTCACGGACAGTCAGCGGCTCCCAATCCTCCGTCCAGCCCAACCAGGGGCCGAAGCCTATGGCCCCGGCCGGTTTGAAATCCGTGCGCGCGATCAGTTCTTGACGTCCGGTCGCTACTTCCACCCGGATAGCCTCTATCGCCCAATCTGTGCCCCCCTCGCCGTAGATGTACTTTCCGTCGCGGGACCATTTGGGATACCCCATGTATTGGCCAGCGAACGGGCGCCATTCGCATTTCACGGAATCATACATGTGGAGCTTCCACGTATTCACCTCCACAGCGAGGATCTGCTTCTCGTCTGGTGACCAGCGCGGGGAGAACAACCTTTCGGTACTTGCTATCGACTCGATTTCTCCGGTCTTGAGATGAAGAATCTTTAGGCTGTCCCGGGGCGACTCGCCTTGGCCTGTAAGAATCTTCTTTCCGTCAGCCGACCAGATCGTGTCGACACCGGAAAGGATTCCCGGAGGGTACGGAGCGGCATCGCCCCCGCTGGGGGAAACCAGCCACAGCTTGAATTTCTCCAGTGTACCGGCGGGACGGCCCGAGAAGGCGATCTGCCTCCCGTCCGGCGACCAACTGGGATTCACGGCATCCACGCCTGGGGCGAGCAGAAGATCGCTGGAGCCGTCTGTTCTGCACTTGTGGAGTTCAGACCCGGGCAACGTGATGTAGGCCAGCCACTGACCATCGGGCGAGCGGTCTATCTTCTCACCGGAGAATCCGCTCAGGAATGGAACCCACCTCCGGGCGCGGCGGTCGTAGCGCACGGTTTCGCCCCGCAAAATACTCCCCACTGCATAGAGCCGCTTTGGGTTGGCGGGATCTACGGCGGGCGGAGTTCTAAACTGCCCGCTGGCAGTCAACCGGGTTGCAACGGGCCTCCTGAGCCACCCCAGGATGCCTGCTTGCATCCTGAGAAAGACCTCTCCATCACCGCCCAGGTAGAAGAACCGCTTACCGTCCCGCGACCATGCGCCTGCTCCTTGTCCGCTCTCTGTCTCCGGCGCAATTCGCCGCAGTTGCGTGCCATCGATGTTCACTTGCCAGGCCCGTGCCTTCCGCGGGTCGTCCGGGGAATCCAGGAAGCCGATACTGCGGCCGGAGGGGTGCCACCAGAGCCACACCGGGTTCGTCCCCGTCAGCGTGTGGATCCTCTTTCGCTCGCCATTCTTGATGGATTGGACATAAATGCCGTCCGGCCTGCTGAAGGCGATTCGCTCGGCGTCCGGAGCAAGCGCACCCCGGCAAGGCGGTTGTAGTTCGGCAATCTTGTGAGGCGCTTCGCCTTGCGTCCCGGCAAGCCACAACTCATTCGCGCCGGATTTGCCGGTATATGGCGATGCCAGGAGGATCTGTTGCCGGATGGGCGAGTAGTCTGCCAATACCTTCATGTGCTGCAGGAAGCCCAGCGAAAGCCTCTCGGCCTCGCCACCCGAGGCCGGGACAGACCAAACGTCGTTGCCGTCGCCGTACAGCACCCTGTTCCCATCGGAAATCAAACGTCCAACTCCGACTTTGAGCGTGGCGTCATTGGTCAGCGGAACAACTCTCTCCACCTGCGGCACGTCTATGGGCCACAGTCCGGTCGCCAGAACGACTGCAGTTACGAACCCGCCCGCTGCCAGCCACGGGAGCGACCTTTTGCGGGAAGCCGCCCTTACGGGGGTGGGCGTCACCGTCCGAACGCTCTGTACCGGCGCTACGAACCGGTACCCCCGCCTGGCGAGGGTTTCGATGTAGACCGGATTGTCTGCCGACTCGCCCAGCGCCGCCCGCAACCTTTTCATCGCAGCATTCAGGCTGCGTTCAAAGTCGACGAAGGTCTCGGCCTGCCATAGCTTTCTTTGAAATTCCTCGCGGGTTACCACTTCGCCGGCGCGGGCCAGCAGCAGGGCGAGGATTTCCACAGGCTGCCCTTGGAACTTGATTTTCATCCCTTGCTTCCGGAGTTCCTTCGACTCAGGATCAAACTCGAAAAGTCCGAATCGAAACAGTTGCGTGGACGGGGAAGGAGCGCCCATGAGTGTTGCGATAAGTTTATCACCTGCTGACACTCGCCGCGCGAGTGCGAAGCGTATCACCTACAGCGGCAACCTACCAGAAGCAATGTGTTTATCATCTCACCTACGTATCTCACCCGAACGTATTGTGAAACTTGCGTGCCGGTGCGACTGTACCGTTATGAAAACTAACAGTAGATCGGCAATCCGGCTCGCTCTCGCAACGGTCTCCACAGTCCTGGTTCTCTGCCCTTTGGTCGTCCGGGCAGACGTCGTCCTGGACTGGAACGTAATCATGCAGACCACTGTCGGCGGCCAGCCCCCATTCCCTCAGTTTCGCTTCGCCGCGATCACCCAACTGGCGGTGTTCGAAGCAGTGAACAGTATTACTCACGATTACAGGCCCTACCTCGGCACCATCACCGCGCCTGCCGGCGCCTCGGCTGAAGCGGCGGCGGTTGCCGCGGCGCACACGGTGCTCAAGACCTATTTTCCTGCCAGCTCGGCTAGCTTGGATGCCGCGCGGGCGATTTCGCTGGCTACAATTCCAAACGGCCCGGCCAAGAGCGCTGGGATCGCGGTAGGTGAAGCGGCTGGGATGGCGGTAATCGCCGCGCGCGCCAACGACAACTCGGCGCCTCCCCAGTTCTACCTGCCGGCCTCGTCCGATCCCGGCGAATGGCAGCTTACACCGAGTTGCCCTGCTCTCGGTGGGGTGTTCTTCCAATGGCGTAGGGTGACCCCGTTCGGTATCCGAAGCGCCGATCAATTCCCGCTCGATGCCCCCCCGGCGCTCACCAGCGCCAAGTATGCGAGGGATTACAACGAGGTGAAAGAGGTCGGTGGGCTCAACAGTCTCGACCGCCCGCAGGATCGGGCCGACGTAGCGCTGTTTTACGCCGTGACAACGCCCGTTCAGATCTTCAATCCGGCTGCAAGGATGCTTAGCGCCGCCGAGGACAGTTCGCTTTCGGAGAACGCACGTGCCTTGGCGCTCCTCAACATGGCCATAAGCGACGCCGCCGTCGCTACCTTCGAAATGAAGTATCATTACACCGCCTGGCGCCCGGAAACCGCGATTCACATGGGTGATACGGACGGCAATCCGAAGACCGAGCCGGATCCGTCCTTTATGCCGTTCATCGTCACGCCTTGTTTTCCGAGCTATCCGTCCGCCCACGCGACCGTGAGCTACGCGGCGCGCGAGGTCCTGGAGCACATCTATACCAGCCGGCTCCACTCGTTGGTCCTCTCGAATCCGGCGGCGCCGGGAATCGACCTGAAATACAGCAGCCTGAAGCAGATCACGGACGATATCGACGACGCCCGCGTTTATGGCGGAATCCACTTCCGCTTCGACCAGGAGGCGGGCGCTGATCTGGGGCGCCGCGTCGGCAAGTTCGTGTATGAGAACAATCTTTGCGTTGGGCGCGGGCCCAGTTGCGAGAAATACTAGAATGGCTCCGGCAAGCACCGGCCTCGGCCAGCGTACGCGCTGGCCACGCTGGTGCTTGGCCCCGGTGTCGGCGTGCGCCTTTAGAACGTTCTGAGAATGAGGTCCTGGGATGCACAGAGACATCCGTCTTGTGCGATGCACAGGGAGATCTGCACTTGCGTTAGCGCTCGGCGGGCTCGCTCAAGGCGCATGCCCACGTTCACGAGCTTGGTTCCGTCCGGTTAATGGGATGGAGATTTGGAACAGCCGAAGGCCGTCACCGCCACTGCGCACAAGCTGGCCCGCATCGTCTACCACATGCTGGCAACCAGAGAGCCGTATTCGGAGAGCGTGCTGGCCAAATGCGATCAGCAGGCCAATACGCGGAGGCGGTTGAGGGGCGGTGGCCCTTGCCGGCCAGCAGTGCGGCGCCGCTTCACTTTCCAAGAACCAAGTGTCTCCTCTCCACGAGGTCTCTGCACGCAGTTTCCATTCGGCACTCAAGTTTCATATTCAGTAGCAGTTGTTATCTGCACGGGTGTCCGTGTGGTTACTATGGCGACCCCACCCGCGAATGCCGCTGCACGCCGGCCATCATCCAGCGCTACCTGGGCAAGATCAGCGGGCCGCTGCTCGACCGCATCGACCTGCACATCGAGGTGCCTGCGGTGCCCTACAAAGAAATGCGCGCGGACGCCCAGGGAGCCACCTCGGACCAGATGCGGGACCGGATCGAGCGCGCCCGCACCGTGCAGCACGCGCGCGGCCACGTCAACTCCGAGCT
>DATNLV010000647.1:0-2377 GCA_035602665.1 Bryobacteraceae bacterium
GAGGCGATCCGCGATCGCGCCCGCGCCGAACCCCGAGAACACCGGCACTGCAATCAGCCCCAACTTGAAACACGCATAGAGAATCGTGACCACCTCGGGGACCATCGGCATCGCCAGCGCCACGCGGTCGCCGGGCCGCAATCCCAGCGCCGCAAGGCCGTTCGCCAGCCGGTTCACCTGCCGCGCGAGCTCGCCGTAGGTCACCGCGCGAACCGCGCCGCTCTCGCCTTCCCAGCGCACCGCGCAATCCCCCGCCCTCGGGCCTCGCGCGTGCCGGTCCAGGCAATTCCACGCCACGTTCAGCTTGCCGTTGACGAACCAGCGCGCCCACTCCACGCCGCGCGACGCGTCCAGCACCTTGTCATACGGCTCGAACCACTCGATCCCCACCTCGCGGACCATCTCATCCCAGAACTCCTCGCTGCGTTCGCGCGAGAACTCGAGGAACCGGTCGAGATTGTCGAAGCCAAGCCGCCGCATGAACCGGTAGACGTTGGTCTGCTCGATCCATTCCTGGGTCGGCTGCCAGATCCACTTACTCGCCATGTCGCTTAGAGTCCCGGCCGTGGCATGTCGAACCGGTCCCGCGTGCGCGTGTAGGTCGGGCCGCCCATGCGCCCGATCGCGCGCAACTTGTCCGGGTCGATCTTGAAGTCCTGGCACAACGCGTCGTCCACGTGGAACCGCAGCACCTCGCCCAGCACCACGCTTCCGCCCAGCGGCTTCGTGCTCACATGGATCACCTGCAGCAGCCGGCACTCCATCTGGATGTGCGACTCCGCCACGCGCGGCGGTTTCACCAGATCGCTCGGCACAGGCGTCAAGCCCGAGACTTCGAACTCGTTCACCTCCGGCGGAAAATCGGCCGAGCAGGCGTTCATCTGCGCGGCGAACTCTTCCGACACCACGTTGACCACGAACTCGCCCGTGGCCTCGATGTTCCGCAGCGTGTCTTTCCGCTGTCCATCGCGCGGCCGCACCGTCGTGCTGAAGCAGACGACCGGCGGATTGGGGCAGACTCCGTTGAAGAAGCTGTACGGCGCCAGGTTCGGAACGCCCTGCGCGTTCACCGTGGAGACGAACGCAATGGGCCGCGGAACGATCGCCCCCACCATCAGCTTGTAAATGTCCTGCGGTTTCTCTTTCCGGGGATCGACGATCACGGTTTCTCCATCCAACTCTTCCAGTAATCGTCCCACTCTACCTCTCGACCGGCCGCCAGCACCTGGATCGGATTCATCCCGTCCAGCATCACCGCGCTTTCGTCCGTGAAGGTCTTCTTGGACTGGTTCGCGAGCGCCTTAGGATGCGGCCCGTGATGTATGCCACGCGGGTGCAGCGTCGCCATGCCGGGCTTGATGTTGTCTTTGCTGAAGAAGTCCCCGTCGTGATAGAAGATGAACTCGTCGTAGTCGGTGTTGCGGTGGAAGAACGGAACCCGCAGCGCGCTCGGGTCCTCCTCAAGCGGCCGCGGCAGGAACGTGCAGATCACCGCGCCCTCGGTGACGAACGTGGTGTGCGCGCTCGGAGGCAGGTGGACGCGCGGGCTGGTCAGCGGCCGTATGTCGCGCATGTTCAGCTTCCACGCCGTGAGGTCGCCCTTCCAGCCGATGACGTCGAGCGGATTGAACGGATACACCACCTTCGAAATCTCGCCATTCACGAGGATCCGCACTTCCCATTCGCGCTCGCCGTCGAGGATGGGCGCGGGCTCCGGGACCGTGATCACCGCCGGATCGTACAGCGCGTGCTGCCCGATCAACCCTTTCTGCGGCTGGTCGAACTCCGCCTTCGACTCGACGATCAGGAAGAAATTGTCGCGCGTCTCCGGGACCACGCGGTACGTCACGGCGCGCGGGAGGTTGATGTAGTCGCCCTTCTCGAAGCGCAGCGGCCCGAAGTCCGTCTCGATGGTGCCCTCGCCGCGATGCACGAACACCAGCTCGTCGCCGTCCGCGTTGCGGAAGTAGAACGGCATCGGCTCTCGCCGCCGCGAGACGGACACCTTCAGGTCGCCGTTCGCGAGGAACGCCGTCGGATACCCGCACGGATCGCTCCCGTCCGACGGTTCCAGTTTGTTCAGATCGAAGCAGTGCGGCCGCAGCGTCCCCTCGAACCGTATCCATCCCGTGGGTGGATGCAGATGATACAGGTGTGCGGATTTGCCGTAGAACCCCTTGCGGCCGTGCTCTTCCTCGTAGGTGCCCTCGGGCAATCCCACGTGTGCCTGTGTGGCAATCTTGCCTTTCATGAGCGGATACATCGCAGCCTCCTCAGCCCTTCACAACCCTGTTCCGCAACACGCCGATCCTCTCGATCTCGAGCTCCATCACGTCCCCCGGCTTCACCCAGCGGTCCAGTTCGAGCCCGCAGCCCG
>DATNLV010000653.1:0-11757 GCA_035602665.1 Bryobacteraceae bacterium
CGGGCTGCGGCGCAGGCGCCACAGCTGCGGGCTTCGGCTCCGGCAGGGGCGCAACCGGCCCAGAGGGCGGCAGCGACACGGGAGGCGGCAGCTTCACCGGAGCCGGCAGCGGCACGGGTGGCGGCAACGGCGGTGGGGCGGGGACCGGCTTGGCTTCGGGCGCCGGTGGCGCCGGTTTCAGCGCCTTCTCAACCAGGTCCATCCGAGCGCCGAGTTTCTTCACCGCCGTTTCAAACATCTCAAGACGGGAGACTGCCTCTTCGAGCTCTTCCAGGCGCCGGTGATGGCTACCCCAGACCCTCGTTGCCAGCGCAATGACAGCCACCACCAGCAAAGAAACGATCAGTTCCACGGTGCCTCCAATCGCCTGAGCAAGGAAATGCCGCTCGCGGATGGTTCCTTTCGGCCAGCAGGAATTGTATCAGGAAGGACGATCCGCCAAATCTGAAGGACGGCGATGCCTGCGGCCAGGTGCTTCAACGTGTGACCACTCACGATGCCGCCCATCGAGAAGACCTGCCGGTCAGCCAGTTCAAAGACCTTGGCGAGAACGTACCAGCCCAGCACCCAGCAGAACCCCGCAGCCCTGTAACGTCCCGGGAATAGGAACAGCATCAGCGGAACGGCCAGCATGGGGAAGAACTGCACCAGCGCGTAGAGCCGCAGGTCGCCGCCGATCCGCCACCACACGACACTGCCGATCCCCACCGCGAGCAGAGGTCCGAGCACCGCCTGCCCAGCGCGCGGCCCGATCCGATCGCCGATCACCAGCCCGACGAGCGACATGAAAACCAGCGTCCTCGGCAGCCGGTCCCACACCAGCGTCTGGTTGTTGGGGTGGAGGTGGTACCAGGCCGATCCCGCCGCCACCAGAATCGCGGACGCAAAAAGCGTGGTGGCCGCGACCTCGTGCTGGCGCGCACGGCGAAGTCCGAAAAACCCGGCTACGGCGAAGAGCAAGTTCGACGCGACATTCAGCAGGTTCGGGATCCCGGCGATCGTCCGTTGATCGGCGAAATCGTGATACCGGGCATCCTGCGCGAACGGCGGGAATGCAAACGCCACAACGACGGCCGCGATGCCCAGGCATATCACCACAGCCACCTTCGCCCGGAACGCACTAGAGGCTGACATGGTGGGTTTCCTCACGCGCACAGCTCGTCGGGTGCGGCACGGTCGGCCAGTTCCTGCGCCGTCGCTCTCACCCGGCGCAAATCGACTTTGCCGGTTCCGAGCGCCGGTATGGCGTCCACCTGGAAGATGCTCTCGCGCTTCGGCCGCCACAGGGGAGGCAACCCCGCCATGCGCTTCCACAGCTCGGCTGGCGCAATGTCGGGGCGAGTGTAGAGCACCGCCAGGCGTTCGCCCTTCTGCTCGTCCGGAATGCCGGTGACCGAGCAGGGGGCATCGCCGATGATGCGATAGATGGCCTCTTCCACCTTGAGATGCGGGACCATTTCGCCGCCAATCTTGCTGAAGCGCGACAGACGATCGGTGATCCGGATGAACCCCTCATCGTCAACGGCTCCGATGTCGCCCGTGACGTACCAGCCGTCGCGGAGCACCTCGCTGGTCCGCTCCGGCTGGCCCAGGTAGCCCAGCATGCGGTTGGGACCTTTGACCAGGAGCAAGCCTTCCTGGTTTGGCGGCAACGGCTCAAAGGTGGCCGCGCTCACCACTCGCACCGCGACCCCGGGCAGCGGATGGCCCACCGTGCCGGGCTTGTTCCCGATTTGTGTGGCTTTGCCCGAGCGAAAATCGGGCCCATTCACGGCCACGGCGGGCGACATCTCCGTGCAGCCATATCCTTCGAGCAGTTCACGCCCGAACGCCTGCGCGAATGCCTGCGCCACCGATTCGCGCAGCTTCTCGGCCCCCACCAGAACGAAGCGGAGGGTCGCGAACTCCTGCCGCGTGCACTTGCGCGCGTAGCTGGCGCAGAAGGTCGGCGTGGAGAGCAGGAAGGTGCCCTTGTACTTCGCCACCAGCTCGCCGGTCGCCCGGGCATCGGTCGGGTTCGGATGATAGGCCACGCCGCACCCGTTCAGCAGCGGGAGCCAGATGGTAACGGTGAACCCGAAGGAATGAAAGAACGGGAGCACCCCGATGATCCGATCCCGCGGGCCGATCCAGAAGAGCTGGGCCATCGCGTCGATATTCGAAATGATGTTGTAGTGCGACAGCATGACGCCTTTCGGCGTTCCCGTGCTGCCGCTCGAGAAGATCACCGTCGCCAGCGAGTCCGGGCTGCGGTTCCGTCCGCCGTACCACGCCAGCAGCAGACGGGCCGGAGCCAGCCTGGCGATCACCAGCGCGCGGAGTTTCGCGAAAGCGCCGGTCTCCTTGACGATGTCTTCCACGAACACCGCTCCGGCGGGCGCTTCCATGCGCAGCTTTGCCAGAAGCAGGCGCGACGTCAAGATCGTTTGAATCCGGCACTGTTCGATGGCCGAATTCATCGCCTCGGAACCGGCCGTGAAGTTCAAGTTCACCGGGGCCTTTCCAGCCAGGGTGACGCCCAGATTGGCGAGCGCGCCGCCGGTCGAGGGCGGAAGCAGCAAGCCCACCATCTCCTCCGCAGCGCAATGTTCCCGCGCCCAGCCCGCCAGAAGCAGGCTGCCCGCGAGCGCCCGGCCGTAGGTCAGCTCACGGCCGCTCGAATCGGCCATCGCGAATTTGGCCCAGTTCCTCTTGGCGCTTCGAATGAAGCGCAGCGGCAGCAGGTCCTGGCCGCTCTTGCGGTATGTGGCGGCGTCACTGCCCAGTTCCTGGATGGCCTGACGTACTTCGCTTGCGGTGGAAGAGGGCGGCATCGGAAGGCCGAAGGAAACCGTAACCGGGTAGGGGACCCGCCGCGGCCATTTCCAGAAGAACCTGCCGCCCTCGAAACTGAAGATGCTGCCCCAGAGCCGGTCCAGGTGCACTGGAATCACAGGCACGTCGAGACCTTCCGCCATTCTTTCGAGCCCGCGCTTGAACGGCAGCATGTTCCCGGTGCGGCTGATCGCGCCTTCCGCAAAGATGCACACGACGTGCCCGGCCGCCAGTTCCTGGCGGGCCATCCGGACCGAAGCGGCCAGGTCGCGCGGGCCGCCGCCGCCCACGGGAATGGAGTTCGTCAGTTTGAAGAACCAGTGCATCGACTTCATTTCGTAGTACGGCCGCCAAACCATGAAGCGGACGAAACGTTGCAGGCACGCGCCGATGAGAAACCCGTCCACGTGGGACATGTGATTGGCGACCAGCAGCGCCGATCCGCACAGCGGGACGTTGCCTTCGCCGGCGATGCGAATCCGGAAGAAGGTGTGCGTGAGCATCCACAGCAGAAAGCGAATCAGGAAGTCCGGAACTACGCTCACGATGTAAACGGTCACTCCCAGGGTCGCGATTCCCGCCAGTAACACCAGCGTCGCCGCGGAAACGTGCAGGCGATCGTGCAACACCCACAGAGTGCCGGCGGCCAGCAGCAGGCCCAGCGTGTTATAGAAATTGTTGGTGGCGATGATGCGGCCCTTCTCGCGGTCGTCACTGCGCTGTTGCAGATACGCGTTCAGCGGCACGATGAAAAGGCCGCTCGCCATGCCCAACAGCGAGAGCGCCGCCACCGACCAGCCGTAGGACGTCCGGCCGGCGTACACCACAAACGAGAGCAGGCCCATCAGCAGCGAGCCCAGCGGCACGAGGCCCAGCTCGACCACGTCGCCCGAAAGCCTCCCCGCCAGCATGCTGCCCGCGCCGATCCCGACCGCCAGCGCCGTGATCATCAGCCCCACCCGCAGGTCGCTCACCTTCAGCACTTCACTGCCGAAAAGCAGCAGATCCATCTGAAACAGCGCGCCCAGAAACCAGAAGTAGGAGATGGCCGCCACGGTGAGGCACAGCGGCCGATCGCGGAGCAGGTGCTTCGTGCCGGTGACGACCTCGGCGAACGGGTTGGCCTGAAAACGCCCGGAGGCGCCGGAGGGCCGAACGCGCGTGATCCTGAAGCTCACCGCCAACCCGGCGAGAGCCACTCCCAGCGTCGCCAGGCCCATGTTCCAGGGGCGGTCGCGCCACGTCATGAACAGAAACGAACCGAGCGAAGTCCCCAGGACGATCGCCACGAATGTGGTCATCTCCAGCAGCGCGTTGGCGCGCGAAAGGTCACGGTTGGGCAGCATCTCGGGAACGATGCCGTACTTCGCCGGGCTGAACAGAGTGGAGTGCAGCGCCATCAGGAACAGCACCGCCAGCATCAGTTCGATGCGCGTCGAGAAGAACGCCGCCAGGCCCAGTCCCATCACGAAGACCTCGAAGACCTTCACGGAGATGAGTACCGTGCGCTTGCTGAAAGCGTCGGCCAGGTGCCCGGAGTATCCGGAGAACAGCAGGAACGGCACCACGAACACAGCGCCGGCGAGCGCCAGGTACTCGCTCCCCGATCCGGTTCTGGCAGCCACATGGACGGCGCGCATCGAGACGATCATCTTGTAGATGTTGTCGTTGAGCGCGCCCAGGAACTGCGTCCACAGAAAGCACTGGAAGCCGCCGTTCTTCAGCAGGTCCCCGAATCCGTGTTTGTTGTTCATGCGGGTGACAGGAGCACGGAGCACCCCAACGCTATACCTAATGGAATCAGTGACCTACTTCCACGGGTGTGGTTATCGACTGTACATTCACTGTACACTGGCATACAATTCATGCCAGGCTATGGCTTTCCTCTCTTCCGCCGAGCGCGCCTTCCTGCGCGCCGTCTCCGAGCTCGCTTACAGCAATCCTTTTCTCCCCGAGCACACCGAACTTGAGCGCGCCGCACTGGGCAACGACTTCCAGGAAGGCGAGCCCGTCTGGAGCCTTCCGGTGGACGACCCGGAGGGTTCGCGTGTGAACATCTGGCGGATCTTTGAGCGCCTCGAGCCGCTGGTGGAGCAACTGCGGGCGCGGCTCGCCGCCGGCGCCAAGGCGCGCGAGGTAGATCTGGTGCTCTACGAGGACGCGATCCTTCAGGTCCTCTACCAGCGGCACTACCGCCAGTTCTTCGAAGCCGGCATCGGCCCGGCTGCTTCGGGCGACGCCGGCCGCTGGCGCTTCCACCGGGAGTTCCTGGCAGGCTGGCGCCACTTCCTGGCGATCGAGGGCGTCACGTTTCCGACCCGTCTCGATGCCAATCACACCTTCGCCTGCTTCCGCCAGATCCAGCGGGCCTTCGAGCAGATCTTCCGCGACATCATCGGCGCGTCGCTGCCCGCCGCACGTCTGCGCGCCGCGGTCTGGCAGTCGGTGTTCACCCACGACATGCGCCGCTACCGGCGGACTCTCTACGGGCGCATGGGCGAGTTCGCCACGCTCATCACCGGGCCTTCGGGCACGGGCAAGGAACTGGTGGCGCGGGCCATCGCTCAATCGCGCTACGTCCCCTTTGACGCGGGCAGGCTCGCCTTCGCCGACGATGAGGACGTCTCGTTCTTCCCCATCAACGTCTCGGCACTCTCGCCGGCGCTGGTGGAATCCGAGCTGTTCGGCCACCGCCGCGGTTCATTCACGGGCGCCATCGCGGATCGGAAAGGGTGGCTCGAAACCTGCCCGGCGTTGGGCGCCGTCTTCCTCGACGAGCTGGGCGACCTCGATCCCGCCATCCAGGTGAAGCTTCTGCGCGTGATCGAAACGCGCACCTTTCATCCCGTGGGCGGCACCGCGACCCGCCAGTTCGCGGGCAAACTGATAGCGGCCACCAACCGGGATCTGGGCGCAGCCATCCGCAAGGGGCAGTTCCGCGAAGACCTCTATTACCGGCTGTGCTCGGACCAGATCGCTACGCCATCGCTGGCCGAACAGCTCGCCGACTCGCCGCAGGTCCTGCGGGAGCTGGTGATTTACATGGCCCGGCGCGTCGCCGGGGCGGAAGGCGAGGAACTGGCGCGCGAAGTGACCGCCTGGATCGAGCAGCACCTGGAGCCCGATTACCCCTGGCCCGGCAACTATCGCGAGCTCGAGCAGTGCGTAAAGAACGTGCTCATCCGCCGCGACTACCGCCCCTCGCGTGCGGAGAGTTCCGATGCCGATGAGCTCGCCCACGCCCTGCGCGCCGTCCGCCTCAGCGCCGAAGAGCTGCTATCCCGTTACGCGACCGTGGCCTACCACCAATTGGGAAGTTACGAGGCCACCGCAGCCCGCCTCGGCCTGGACCGCCGCACGGCTAAGGCCAAGGTCGATCCCGCCCTTCTGGCCAGGCTACGTAAGGGTGAAATCGGCTCAGGATCCTGTTTGCTGGGAGATTGAGCCCACAGCGCAAGGGCTGCTCCCGCGACTCCCAGCGTGCAATAGCGTGCAAGGCGCATACAAGTTCTGGAGGCCGAAACACGGGGCGTTCGCGGCGGGGGCGCGTTCGTCGCGGGACGGTCTCACAGAGGTCCCTGCAATTGCCACTGGCTGGGCCCGGTTTGGCTGGGCCCGGTTTGCGGGTCGTTCGCCCCAAACGCCTTGTCCATTCCGCGCTCGAAGCTATTCAGCGCAGACGGGTCCATCAGTTGGATCTGAGCGAAGATCAGATCCGCGATGGGTGTAACGCCCATCAGGGCGACAAACCATTCCGCGTAACCGAAGCCGAGCTGGTCGGTCAGCATCGACACATTGACGGCGATGGTCAGGCCGCCGTCCTTTAAGACCACCTCGGCGACGTCGTATATGGGAATGCTGAGGGCAGTGATGCCGCTCTTGGTCGCGCCGGTCGAGACGAAATTCGAGAAGAAGCCGGCGATGTTCGCCGAAGTCGAGCCCGCCGCCTTGATGCACGACCATCTGCGCGAGGCTCTGGCCCGCGTTAGCGCCGTTGTCGGCATCCTGGTACATCTGCCAGGTGTCCCCCGGCTTGAAGAACTTCTCCAGGAACAAGAAAAAGTTTATGTATTTGTCGGGATTGGCGCCCCCGATCACCATTCCCAATCCCGCGCCGAGCAAGGCGCCGAGCGTCTGAAAGCGCTGTATCAGTACTCCGCGCTACGGGCTCGATTGCGAGCTTGAAGAAGCAGCCTTGAGACCGGCGGACGCTTGAACAGCCGCCAGTCGCCAAAAAATTGTCATACTCTGTGCTTTCTGCGCTTTCTGTGCGATCCACGTCCGCGTTCGCCTGCCACAGCACCTGGCCGCGCGCGGCTTGGATATTCTTCACCACTTGACCAGTTCGACGCGACGATTTTTCGCGCGGCCGTCCTCATCGGCATTCGATGCCACCGGCGCGTACGGGCCGCAGCCGAAGGAATCCAAACGAGTGGGGGCAACGTTGTAATGCGAGGTCAATGCGTGCACAACGGTGGCTGCGCGGCGCCGGCTCAGATCCAGGTTGTGGTCCGGAGTACCCTGACTGTCGGTGTGCCCGACTATGTGAAGGTGGACTTGTGGATCCGAGGCAAGCAAGTGGCTGATTTCGTCGAGCATGGCGTTCGAATCAGCTCGTAGTGTGTCCTTGTCGGTGTCGAAGTAAATGCCGTAGAGCGCGATCTTGCCGGAGTCGTTCAAAGCGCGAGCCATGTCGGCGGCATTGACGAACTCCATATTGTGTTCCAATTTCTCCGGCGCCATGACCGCGATGTGGATCAGGGTGCGATCCTTTTTCACCACGCCCTCCAAGCGGTCCGGGATCAAGCCGTCTCTGTATGCCGTTATGAATACGAAATACCAAACCGGCTGCGCATCCTTGGATCTTCCCGTAAGCACACGTTCCTGCTCCGCGTTGTAAGTCAAGATCTGTTTGAGTCCGTCTTCGACGTCCGCCTGGCCTAACGTGGGACCAAACCAACCGGGCGAATTGCCACCCTTCTCATACAGCGTGACAAGGTTCATTCGTTGGAACTCGAGCTGATAATTACGAAAGACTTCCGCCGGCGTGCGGCCCTCCGGTGCGATGTAGGTGTAGCGGCTCAGGAGGCCTTCCACTTTCTGGCTTTTCTCATATGCGGGCGGGTCCTGGGATGTGGGCTTTCCCAGGGGCATGAGATACTCGTCGAACTTGGGAGCGCGGTAACCGATGATTTCGCTGCCGGCATAGCGCTTCATGAGCGGCGGGTCCTGGGACCCGGGCAGGTCCGCGGCAATCGCCGGGAACACGAGGAAGAACAGCAAACCCTTGAATTTCATATGCGCCTCCACAACCCGGATGATATCAGGTTCAGTCTGGAAGACCTGGGGACACCCTGGGCTGCCCTGAAGCAGCGTGTCTTTTCGCACCCGAGCAGGGCCCAGGGTGACCTCGATTCGACCGCCGGCTGAATCAGCTTGAAGTCCATTTGCGCGGTGGAGGCCGAGCCGCATGTCATCCAGGTCTGATTCCTCCCTGCGTGCCCAGCCGCTTTCCTGGGTATCAGGTGGCCCGGCTCGTTCCAGCGAGGCGGCATCCTGTCGTGCTCAGCCTGCACCGTGCCCAACTGCCGGTTCGTCTTCTACCCGCCCGCGCGCTGCTACAATCGGTTCGAGACCCTGGAGGCACATGAAGCACGCACTGTCCACCCACCTGTTTGTCAATCATCGCCTGACCACGGCCTCTCTCGAACGCATGCTCCACGCGGGCGTCGAGATGGCGGAGATCTTCTGCGCGCGACAGCATTTCGATTACACCAACCGCGCCCAGGTGATGGAGCTGAGCCACTGGTTCAAGGACTCGGATCTGACGCTGCTTTCGCTGCACTCGCCCATTTACACCGACGACGTGTGGGGCCGCACCGGTCCGAACTCGGTGATCAGCATCACCGAGCCGGTGAAGGCGAAACGCGTCCTGGTGGTGGACGAAATCCGGCGCGCGATTGAAGTCGCCGAGGTCGTTCCGTTCAAGTACTTCATCCAGCACATCGGGGTCGGCGGGGAGCAGTACAGCGACCGCGCGGTGGACGCGGCGTTTTCGTCGCTGGAGGAGCTGAGCGTGTTTGCCCGCCAGCGCGGCGTCGAGATCCTGATCGAGAACATTCCCAACGCGCTTTCGAGCGCGCAGCGGCTGGTGGAGTTCCTGGCGCAGACGCACCTGCACCTGGGCTTCTGCTTCGACGTCGGCCACGCCCACATGGGCGCGGGCGTGGAAGAGGAGTTCGACATCATGCAGGACCGCATCCGCTCCACCCACGTGCACGACAACAACGGCGAGGAGGACAAGCACATCTGGCCGCTGCTGGGCGAGGGCGGGACCATCGACTGGGCCCACGCCATGCAGGTGCTGCGCTCGCGCGAGGACCAGTATCCGCTGCTGCTCGAGCTCAAGGAAGTCCCCGATCGCAAGCACCAGATCGACGAAGTGCCGGAGATTTTCGACCGGCTGGAGAGCCTGTAAATGAGGATCACCATCGAGGAGGCCGCCCGGCACACGGGCGAGACCGTCGAAATTCGCGGGTGGCTTTACAACCTGCGCCGCTCCGGAAAGATCGCGTTCCCGCAGCTGCGCGACGGCACCGGGATCATGCAGTGCGTCGCGGTGAAGAGCGCGCTGCCCGAGGAGGTCTTCGAGAGCATCAAGAACCTGACCCAGGAATCCTCCATCGCGGTGACCGGGAAGGTGCGAGCCGAGCCCCGCGCGCCGGGCGGATTCGAGATGGATGTGGAATCGATCGAAGTGTTCGACCGCGTGCCGGAGAGCGATCCCTATCCCATCACGCCCAAGGGGCACGGCGTCGATTTCCTGATGGACCACCGCCACTTGTGGCTGCGTAGCCGCCGGCAGCACGCCATCCTGCGGGTGCGGCACGAAGTGATCCGCGCGATACGCGACTACTTCGATAACCACGGATTCACGCTGGTGGATACGCCGATCTTCACGCCCAATGCGTGCGAGGGCACCACCAGCCTGTTCGAGGTGAACTACTTCGACGAGGAAAAGGTCTACCTCACGCAGTCCGGCCAGCTCTATAACGAGGCCACCGCCGCGGCCTTCGGCAAGGTGTATTGCTTCGGCCCCACCTTCCGTGCCGAACGTTCGAAGACGCGCCGCCACCTGACCGAGTTCTGGATGGTGGAGCCGGAGATGGCCTACGCCACCATCGAGGACGTGAAGCAGGTGGCCGAGGAGCTGGTGGCCAGCGTTGTCGGCCGCGTTCTCGAAAACCGCGCCGCCGACCTGAAGGAGCTGGAGCGCGACGTAACGAAGCTCGAGAGCGTGAAGGCTCCGTTCCCGCGCATCAGCTACGACGACGCGGTGAAGCGCCTGCAGGCCAAGGGCAGCGAGATCCAGTGGGGCGGCGATTTCGGCAACGCCGACGAAACGCTGCTGGGCGAGGATTACGACCGGCCCGTGATGGTGGACCGCTACCCCTCCGCGATCAAGGCTTTCTACATGCAGCCCGATCCCGAGCGGCCGGAAGTGGCTCTCGGCGTCGATGTGCTCGCGCCTGAGGGTTACGGCGAGATCATAGGCGGCGGCCAGCGCATCCACAACCTGGAGCTTCTGCTGAAACGCATCGACGAGCAGGGACAGAAGCGCGCGGACTGGGAGTGGTATATCGACCTGAGGAAATACGGCACGGTTCCGCACTCCGGCTTCGGGATGGGCGTCGAGCGCGTGGTGACCTGGATCTGCGGCCTGGAGCACGTGCGCGAGACCATCGCCTTCCCCAGGATGCTGTACCGGACGAAACCGTAGCGTATGCAGGACACGGAACCGCAGCGTCAGTGGGAGGAGGAATTCGAGGCGGCCGCTCGAAGGCCGCTGCGACAGCGCATACGCTATGCGTTCATTCACACGTATAAGCCCGTTTTGGATGACGCCGCGTATCGCTCTTTCGACACGATGGAACAGTACAAGAAGTGGTGCGACACGCTGCCGGATTGGCTGGGCTATGGGCGCGTTTGACTACAAGCAGGCTGAAGAAATACGAGACGCGTTCGAGCGGAGGCAGGTCCAGTATCTCTTCATTGGGAAATCCGGCGCGATCCTGCTCGGATACCCGGACACGACGCAGGACGCCGACGTTTTTGTGTCGAAGGGCTCTGTCAACGGCGAGCGGCTCGTCGAGGCGCTCCGCGATCTCGGTTTCGCGCTGACGGACGCGCAAGCCGCGGAGATAAGGCGGGGCAAGGACTTCGTCCAGTTAAAGAACGGCCCCTTCGACCTGGACCTGGTCTTCGCTCCGGATGGCATCGATCGGTTTGAAGACGCCTGGGAACGGCGGGTCGATGTCGAGGGTTTTCACGTTTGCAGCATCGACGACATTGTGGCCAGCAAGCAGGCAACCAACCGAGCCAAGGACCGGGAGTCTATGCCGCGCCTGCTGTCGTTTCGTGAGTGGTTGAAGAAGCAGCGGTAGAACAATGCGCAAACCACATATCGCAATCATCGGAGCGCCGCTCGATCTGGGCGCGGGGCGGCGCGGCGTGGACATGGGCGTGTCGGCGGTGCGGTTCGCCAACCTCGGACAGCGGCTGGCGGAACTCGGCTACAAGGTGGAGGATCTGGGCAACGTGGCCACCGAGCAGCCGGAGCGCGTTCCGCCGGGCTCGGGCAACGCGCGCTACCTCGAGTACATCGCGCATACCTGTGCGCGGCTGGCCGAATGCGTCGAGGCGGCGCTGGGCCGCGGGCGCCTGCCGCTGGTGATTGGCGGCGATCACTCCATCGCGGTCGGGACGGTTTCCGGCGCTGCCAAACACATGCGGCGCGCGAAGAAGCGGCTGGGCCTGATATGGGTGGACGCGCACCCGGACATGAATACGCCCGAGACCAGTCCCAGCGGCAACGTGCACGGCATGCCGCTGGCCTGCATCATCGGAATGGGGCCGCGCAAGCTGACGCATCTGGGCGGCTTC
>DATNLV010000673.1:0-2946 GCA_035602665.1 Bryobacteraceae bacterium
CCCGCGGCTTCGGCAACGATCCGATAGTATTGGTCCCAGGTCATGACCTCGTCGCCAGTGATGTGGAAGGCGTGGCCGATGGCCTGAGGGAGACCCATCAATCCAACAAGGCCTTTGGCGAAATCGGTGTTATGCGTGATGACCCACAGCGAGGTGCCGTCGCCCGGCACGATTACTTTCTTGCCGCGGCGCATGCGGTCCACCACGGTGTAAGATCGGGCCCAACTGTTGACCGGCAGAGTAACTTGGGTGTCTCCGTAAGTAAGTGACGGGCGCACGATGGTAATCGGAAAGCCCTCTTCGCGGTAGGCCTCGGTAAGACGCTCCTCGCAGGCGATTTTGTCGCGGGAGTATTGCCAGTAAGGGTTGGCGAGCGGCGTGGACTCGGTAATCAGGTAGTGGGTCGGCGGCTTCTGGTAGGCGCTGGCGGAGCTGATGAAGATGTACTGCCCCGTGTGGCCGCGGAAGAGGCGCAGATCGCGCTCGATGTGCGCAGGCACGTACGCGGTCCACTGGACCACGGCGTCAAACGACACGCCCCGGAGCTCGGCCGCGGCGGAGGGGTCGTCAATGTCCAGCGTGAGCGTCTTGACGCTGGGGGGAACGGTGGCGGCGTGACGGCCGCGGGTCAGGATGGTGAGGTCGATGCCGCGCTCGGCCGCGAGCGCCGTACACGCGGTGCTGATGATTCCGGTTCCGCCGATGAAGAGTGCTCTCATGGGATTCATTGTGGCACGGCGGCGCGGTTGGCCTTGAACCAAGGGCAGTCCGCCGAAACCGGGCAGGATCCGCACAGCGGCCGGGAGCGTTTGCAGAGTTGCTGCCCGTGGCGCTTCAGCAGGAGGTAAGCGCGAAGGAGCGCGTCGCAGTCCGCCGGCAGTTGGGCCTGAATGGCCTCCTGCGCCGAGCGGTAGGTGGCAGCGTAGTTCTTCTTCTCCTCGCCGAGACCGAGACGGGTGGGCACGTGCACGCAGTTCGAGGGCGCGGCGGCGATGGGCGCGGTCCGGGTGAAGAGCAGGATCTTGTCCGCGCCGGGGTCGCCGATGGTGGGGAACTTCTTCAGCACCTTGCGCGCCTCAGGCAGGGGCTTCCTCAACGCGGCACGCAGGTCGCCGCCGTAGGTGTGCTTCACCAACGCGGCAATTTCCTTGAGGCGTGCGGCGCGCACATCGGGGACGATGCCGCCCAGCCGCATCAGGCCGGTCAGCTTCCGATCAGGCGCGGCGAGGATGTCGTCAGGGCGCAGGCCGATTTCGCTCTTGAGGGCGTCGAAGGCTTTGGCGCAGGAGGCGTCGGTTGCCGGGTATCCACAGTTGTTGTGGAGAATCATCTCGTAGGGATCGGTGGGATACGGCGGAGCGGGCCCGCCGTAGTGGCGCTCGAGGGTGGCGAGGAGCTTGGGCAGGTTCATGGGGTGGGGCCGTCCGCCCCAGGCTCCACGCTGAAGTAGGCGCAGTCGGGGTGGTGGAAGACGAGGGCGCTGACGGTCGCTTCGGGGTCCATCATGAAACCTTCGGTGAGGTGGACTCCGATGTCTTCGGGCTTCAGCAGATCAAAAATGCCTTGCTGATCTTCCAGGCGCGGGCAGGCGGGGTAGCCGAAGCTGTAGCGCTTGCCGTGGTAGCGCGAGGTGAAGCGCTCGTGCATGGTGGTGGTGGGCGGGTCGGGGAAGCCCCAATCCTCTCGGATGCGGCGGTGCAGCCACTCGGCGGTGGCTTCGGCGGTTTCGAGTCCCAGGGCCTGGAGGGCGTGCATGAAGAGGAACTCGCCCGCTTCCTTCGCCTTTTCGGCGCGCTCGCGAATGCCTTGGCCAGCGGTCACTACGAAGATGGCGAGGTGGTCGCGGACGCCGTCCACCGGGTCGAGCACATAGTCAGCCAGGCACAGGCCGTTGTCGCGCGGCTGGCGGCCGAATGTGAAGGTGTGGAGCGGCGCGGTGGCGCCCGGTTTGAACAGGTGGATCGCGTTGCCATCGCGCTCGGCCTCGAAGAACTGCCACACGGCGCGCACGCGCATCCATTGCGCGGCGTCCTGCTTGACGCACTCCATGTTGTGGAACAGTTCGAGCGCTTTGGGATCGCGGTCGGCCAGGAGCTTCTCGAAGTTTCCCTTGAAGCCTAGGTGCTTGCCGTACAACATGTAGGGGTTGATGTACGTCCACACCTCGGACAGGTTGGGGACGTCGCGGAGCTTGCGGTCTAGCGTGGGGGCCGGCGGAATGGAGATGTCGGTGCGGACCTTGGCGCTGCGGCGGGCGCCGGGGACAACCGACGGCACAGCCTCCGGGACGGGCGCGGCATCGGCCTCCGAGTGGGTGCTTGCCGCGATGACGGCTCCGCGCGTGGCGGGGTCGGTCAGCTCGTTGAGGGTGCGGAGGCCGGTCATGGCGTCTTTGCAGTAGCAGACGGCGGTCGCATAGGCGGGCGCGATTTTCACGCGCGTGAAGCGCTCGGAGAGCGCCGCGCCGCCTACGAGCAGGGGCACGTCGATGCCGGCGTCCTTGAGATCGCCCGCGGTGATCACCATCTGCTGCGCACTCTTCACGAGCAGGCCGGAGAGTCCGATCGCATCGGGGCGGTGCTCGTGGTAGGCGCGGATCAACTCCTCGGGCGGCACCTTGATACCGAGATTGATGACGCGGTAGCCGTTGTTGGCCAGAATGATTTCGACCAGGTTCTTGCCGATGTCGTGGACGTCGCCCTTGACCGTAGCCAGCACAATGCTGGCGCGGGCGGCGGTGTCGGCCTTCTCCATGAACTGCTCGAGGTGGTTGACGGCGGCCTTCATGGCCTCGGCGGATTGCAGCACCTCGGCGACGATCAGCTCGTTGTTGGCGAACAGGCGGCCCACCTCGCTCATGCCGGCCATGAGCGGGCCGTTGATGATGTCGAGCGGGGCGGCGCCTTCTTTGAGCTTGAGGTCGAGATCGGGGACCAGGCCGTCCTT
>DATNLV010000705.1:0-2991 GCA_035602665.1 Bryobacteraceae bacterium
CGTTCGACGGAAGCGTGGTGGCAAATGCGGCGATCGTTCCCGCGGGGACGAACGGGGCGGTCAGCATTTACGTAACCGATCGCACGCACGTGATCCTGGACGTCAACGGGTATTTCGGGCCGGCGCCCGCACCGACGCCCACGCCAACACCGACGCCGGTGCCTACGATCACGTCGGTGACCGTCTCCTGTCCCAATCCGACACTGGCCCAAGGCGCGAGTGAACAGTGCACGCCGACGGTGGCAGGGACCGGCAGTTTCAACCCGGCGGTGAACTGGTCGGCTCCGGCCGGCACGATTTCCGCGACAGGCGTGTTCACGGCGCCGAACACTGCGGGACCGGTCACCATCACCGCCACCTCCGCGGCCGACGCGACGAAATCGGGGGGCGCCGTGGTGACGGTGACGAGCCAGCGCTATTCCGGGTTCTCCTACAAAGGCATCACGCTGATTTCCTTCCAGACCGGTGAATACCTCCTGGGGACAGCGAAGACCTCCGAGGACGCGCTGGCTGGAACGGGCGCCACATGGGCCGGCCTGCTCACGACTCAAGTCATGCCCACAGCGACCTCAAATACCATTGGGCCCAACAGTGAGACAATGAGCGACGCCGAATTGGCCGCGGCCATCGCGGAGTTCCACGCGCAGGGCGTCAAAGTAATGCTGAAGCCTCACGTGGACGTCTCCGATGGCACCTGGCGGGGCGCGATCCATCCCACCGACGTGAACGCGTGGTTCGCCAGCTTCACCACCTTCATCACACACTACGCGCAACTCGCGCAGGCGAACGGCGTCGAGATGCTTTGCTTCGGGACCGAATACCTGACCATGAGCGGGGCCACGAACCAGACCGCCTGGAACAACGTGATCGCGGCGATCCGCAGCGCCGGATACACCGGGAAGCTGGCCTACGCCGCCAACGCCACCTATGGCGGCGACGAGTTCACGTCGGTTGCCTTCTGGGACAACCCGCAGTTGGACGTGATCGGCCTGGATGGCTACTTCCCGCTGACTAACCAAGCCGACCCGACGGTCGCCCAGCTCGTCGCCGCGTGGTCCCTGAACAAGAGCGGTGACCACCCGCTCGACGAAGTGCTGAACTTTGCCGCCGCCCACCCATCGAAGCCGGTGATCTTCACGGAGATCGGCTACATGAGCGTCTCCGGAACCAATACCGAGCCGTACAACTACTCGCACGCCGGCGCCATCGATCAGCAGGAGCAGGCGAATTGCTACGAGGCCATGTATGAGGTCTGGAGCCAGCACAGCACGGCGATACACGGCAACTTCTGGTGGTCGTGGCCGGTTCCGGCCCCCGACGTCGCGACCGACACCAACTACACCCCCTGGGACAAGCTCGCACAGGGTGTGCTGCAGGTCTGGCAGTAAGCTGGGGGACAGCGCGGTCAGCCGCGGCGGAGCTGTTCCCGCAATTCCGGAGGGTATTGAAGGCTCAGCTCAGGATGTGCTTCGGCGAGCCGGATCAGATCCAGTTCGTCCTTCTTGCGTTTACTCAGGGGGCGCCGCGGATCGCTATAGGCCCATAGCTTCCCCTGGGTTACGTCCTCGAGGCAAGCGATTTTCACGCGAACCGCCAGGACATCGGCCTCCACCGCGCGCGCAAGGAATGCCTGGTATCGTTCGTCGGTTGTGAATTGGATGCGGAGTTCGCTCTCCGGCGCGAACGCGCCCAGTGAGTGCGGCTGCTCTTCGACGCGGAAGCCCCGGTCCTGCAGATGCGCCGACAGCTTCTGGAGGTTTGAGGAGACGACCACCAGGTCCGCGTCGAGCGTGTAGACCGGCTCAACGTAGCAGTTAACTGCCAGCCCGCCAATGAGGCAATAAGGCCCGAACGATTCGCAGGCGGCGATCAGCCTTGCAAAGTCAGTCGCGCCTCCGTGGGTCGTCAAGTCGTAAGCCTCCTGGGCCGTCACAACTTCACTCTATTGGACCGGCGCGTCGTCCGCAAGCCATGACGGGGCCGCCGTACCGTGCGATTGGGCCGGGAGTACCGGCCGTCCGGCATAGCCGCCGCGGGCGTCTCCCGCTAGACTCATCTTGGATGAGGCGGGTGATCGATAAGTCGATGACTGCTGCCCGCCGGCTGGGCCGGAGGAGTGATCGCCGCACCGACCGCCTGACCGTCATCGGACTGATAGCCGGCGAGCGCGATCGCCGCATCCTGGAGGGCGTGTGCGCGCGGCACCACTGGAGCGTCGTGTTCGCGGACAATTGCGAGGCGGCCCGTCGCGCGCTGGACCGGATCGAAGCGCCCACCTGGCCCAGGGACGCTACAACCTGGGCCTGGCCTCGATCGTGGAGCTGACCCAGGCGCAATTAACGTCACCGAGGCCGAAGTCGAGAATCTTAGCGCCAGGTCCGACGATCAAATACAGTAATGCGGCGCACGAGTACGCGCTCGGCCTTCTGCGATAGCGAAGGCTACCGGGCCGCGGCGCTTTGATCTACCATCGGAGCAGTATAGGTTTTCTGGGCTGAGCGGGCTACGATCGAGGGGCAGATGGGCAGAATCCTTCTTCTGGGATTCCTGGTGACGGTTGCAGGCGCGCCCGAGAGCGGCGCCTGGGGCTCCGCACGCCTGCGCGCCGATTCGAACCTGGTTCTCATCAACGCGACGGTTGTCGACGGCTCCGATCGCTTCGTGACGGACCTCGGAAAGGCGGACTTCCAGCTCTTCGAGGGCGGAGTCTTGCAGCAGATCTCCACGCTTTCCACCGAAGAGGTCCCCGTTTCGGCCGTGATCGTTTTCGACGCCAGCGGCAGTATGAAGCGCTCGATTGCGATGGCGGAGCATGCGCTGCGAGCCTTTCTGGACACGGCCAATCCCGCCGACGAGTTCTCCGTCATGACCGTGCGGAGCCATCCGGATCTCAGCCTGCCTTTCGTGCGGGACCCCGAAGAGCTACTGCGCTGTCTGACCGGAATCAAGGGTGATGGCCAGACCGCCCTCCTCGATGCCGTATACATGGCC
>DATNLV010000718.1:0-3518 GCA_035602665.1 Bryobacteraceae bacterium
CAAAAACCTGGCCGGGCACGGCTTCCGGGAGGTGACCGCCGAGACCGGGATGCGCCGGCTGGCCTGGTCGATGTCGGGCTTCGGCGCGGGCCTCTACGACTTCGATAACGACGGCTGGAAGGACCTGTTCGTGACCCGCGGCGACGTGCTCTCGCGCAACTCGCCCAACACGGTGGTCGACCAACACAATACCGTCTTTCGGAACCTCGGGCCAAGCGGAAAATGGCAGGCCCTGACGGAAGAGGCCGGTCTCGGGGCGTCTCCCGCGGGGCGCCACCGCGGCCTGGCCTTCGGTGACCTCGACGGCGACGGCCGCGTGGACGTGGTGACCACCGCGCTGGGCGCCGACGCGGAGATCTGGATGAACCGCAGCCCGGCCAGCGGCCACTGTTTGGACATCGCGCTCGAGGGGACCAAGAGCAACCGCGACGGCATCGGCGCGCGCATCAAGCTCGTAGCGAAGAGCGGAACCCAATACAACCACATGACCACCTGCGTCGGGTTCGCCTCCTCCAGCTACGGGCCGGTGCACTTCGGGCTGGGCGCCAGCGAGCAGGCGGAATCGATCGAGATCCACTGGCCATCCGGCATCGTGCAGACGCTCCGCAACGTGGCCGCCGACCGCGTGGTTAAGGTGAAGGAGGCGGCGGAGTAACCCCCGGCAGTTCGTTCTGCCGCTGCTGCTCGCTGAGCTGCTCGACCACCGCGCGCTCCCGTGCGCCATCGTCCGGCCGCTTAACGCGGTAATACAGGGCCGCCAGTTCGATGTGCGGCTGGAGCCAGGCCGGATTCGCGCGCACCACCGCCTCCATGTCCTTCACCGCGGCTTCGAGTTTCCCTTCGGCCCGCTCCAGCCGCGCCATCTCAAAACGAATCAGCGGCGAGTCGGGCCGCAGGCGAAGTGCGATGACGAGGTGCTGGCGCGCGCCATTCAGCTCTCTCGTTGAGGTCAGAACGGCTCCCAGGTTCAACTGCGCCTCGAAGTCGTTCGCGTTGGCTTGAAGGGCCGTGCGCAACGCGGCAACGGCGCCCTCGTCGTCGCCTAGATACTGCAGCACCCGTCCCCGCAAAGTGTAGGCGCCCGGTAGCCGGGGATTCAGACGGATGGCCGCATCGACGTCGTGTTGCGCCTGCTCGAAGAAGTTGAGTCGCAACGCCGTATCGCCCGCCAGCATCCAGGCCTCCGCGCTGTTCCCCTGCTCGGCGACCCGCTGCACCTGGGTCAAGCCGTCCCGGAGACGGCCCTTGTGGATCAGCGCGGCTCCCAAGGACCAGGCCAGGTCGAGATCGCCGGCGTGAGCCGCTTCAAGCGGAGCCAGAACCGCGATCGCGTCGGCGTCGTGGCCCTGGCGTTCCAGGCAAGTGCCGAGCAGTACGGCCACCTGGAAATTGCCGGGATCGCCGTCGTGCAGCGAGCGGAACTCGGTGGTGGCATGCTGCAGGTCGCCTTTTTTGTAATAGGCGAGCGCCAGGTTCAGACGCAGGCCGAGGTGCCCCGGGGCCAGAGCCAGCGCGGCCCGGTATTGCGCGATGGCTTCCTCGTATCGCCCCAAGTGAGCCAGCGCCGCGCCGAGATTGGCGCGCACGGCCAGCATGTCGGGCCGAAGCTTGACCAGTTCCTGGTAATCGCGAACGGCCAGCGCATCGTCGCCCCGCTGCTGCGCCTCGGCCGCTTCCCGGAATAGCTGCTCGGGTCCCTTGCTTTGCGCCGTAGCCAGGCTGGCGAGCACGAACAGAAGGGCTGGACGCATCACCTTACAGAATAGTACCAGTGTGCCCCCCGGCCCGACGCCCCCTCACGGCCGTGCGGCGGCTTCCGGAATCCGGTTGCTCTTGATGTACGCCAGCGCCAGGTTCATCACGATCGGGGGGCTGTTCGCCCCGGCCGCGATCGCGCGGTTGTACTCGACGATCGCCTCGTCGTACCGTCCCGCTCGCGCCAGCGCCGCGCCCAGGTTCGAGCGCGCCGGGATCGAATCCGGCCGCTGTTCCAGGTATTCGCGGTAGAGCCGGATGGCGCCCTCCGTGTCGCCCGACTGATGAAGCGCCAGCGCCTGCTCGAGGATGCGCTCCGGCTCGGCAGCCGGCGGCTGCTGCGCATACAAACTCAGCGCGACGGCTGCGATCAGTAGAAAGCGGCCCATAGAGCGTACTCTTTGGAGAATTGTACTATACGGCCACTGGCGGGGAGCCCCGCCGCCGCGTCAGAACATAGATCGCAACCAGGGCAGCGGCAAACCCCGATGACGCGCCTACACCAAGTGCCCACCGGGGACCGAAACGGTTTGCCACCCAACCGACGATGGGCGCGCCTATAGGCGTGGCCCCAAGTGCGACTGCCAGGCGAAGGGCCATGACCCGGCCACGCATGGCAGGCTCCGTGGTGAGCTGCATCATGCTGTTTGTCGCGTTGGTGAGCGTCAAGGCGGCGACGCCGATAATAATGAGCGCCGCGGCAAACCACCAATAACCGGGAGCCAGCGCAGCCAAGGTGCATCCGATCCCGAAGACCGCCGAGCCGGCGAACAAGGAACCGAACCTCGGCTTGTCACGGCCCGCGGAAATCAGCGCCCCGGAGATGGTGCCAATGGCCATGATCGAGGACAGCAGTCCGAACCCGCGCGCATCGGTGTGAAACACATTGACCGCCATCGTCGAAATAAAGATCGGAAAGTTGAGTCCGAAGGTCCCGATCAGAAACAGCATGACCAGAATTGCCCGCAGGTCCTGGCGGCCCCAGACATAGCGGAACCCTTCCAGGAATCCTCCGGCAGTACGCCCGGCTCTTGTGTGTGGATGTAGTTCGGACACGCGAAACAGGCACATCGAGATCAGGACGGCGGCGAATGACACACCGTTGATCGCAAACGCCCAGCCAGTTCCTACCGTCGCGATGACCAGGCCGGCGGCCGCGGGACCGGCCATCCGGCCGGCATTGAAGGATGTCGAATTGAGCGCGACTGCGTTATGCAGGTGTTCGTCACCCACCAGTTCCGCAACGAAAATCTGGCGCACGGGAGCATCCAATGCGGCCGCCGAGCCAAACAAAAACGCAAATACATACACTTGCCAAAGACGGACGTTGCCCGTGATGGTAAGGATTCCTAGAGCCAGGGCCAACATCCCCATCGTCGCTTGGGTGACCATCAGGAGCTTGCGTTGGTTGAGATGATCCGCGGCAAATCCGGTCCAGGGCAACAAAAGAAGCTGCGGTCCAAACTGCAGCGACATGACGATTCCCACAGCGGAAGCATCATGATGTGTGAGTTGCGTAAGGACGAGCCAGTCCTGAGCAATCCGTTGCATCCATGTACCGATGTTGGAAACCAGAGCGCCCGCGGACCACACACGGAAATTGAAGATGCTCAAAGCGCGGAAAGCACCGGCCGCTGGACTCTTCATGACCGTTCCGGGGAATTGCCTCCGTGAAACTGGCCGAAATGCCGCGCCATGAGAAGACTGATCAGCAGTGCACCAACCCCAAGAGCAAGAACGTCACGAATCGATCTCAGATCGAA
>DATNLV010000720.1:0-7459 GCA_035602665.1 Bryobacteraceae bacterium
CCTCCTCGGTGCGGCGCTGGCCGCGGCGCTCGCCTCTCGAAGACACATCCTGCTGCCGATGCTCGGCGCCGCGCTCTTGTGCCAACTGGTGCTCGTGTGGCGCCACCGGTCAGCCTTGCGCTCCGCGCGGCCGGCATGGCAGCTGCAACTGGCGGCCGTCGCCGCTGGCTCCGCGTTTCTGGCGCTCAGCCTCCACTGGGCGCTCTTTCGCATCTCCGGCCTGCTTTTGCCGAGAGACCGCACAGGGATGTATCTGGTGGTCCTGACCACCATTGCCACGGGTGCCATCGCCGCCGTCGCGGCGCCGTCACGCGCCGGCAGGATCTGTCACCGAGCACTTACAGTCATGCTCTGCGTCATGGCGGTCTACTTCCTGCTGTGCCTTCGCCTGACTTACTTTCGAGAGTGGAGATACGGCTCCGAGGCGAACCAGGCCTACTCGGTTGTATCAGCGTACAGCCGCAAGTTAGGCATTTCCGATGTCCCCGCTTACTGGTTCTACTCCGGCAGCCTCAATTTCTATCGCCAGGCCTCCGGCAATCAGAGCATCGGTGAGTTTGTCTCCGTCGGAGCACGGAAGCCCTATCCGGAAGGTAAGCGGGCCTACGTGCTCTACTATCCGGAAGATCGGGCCTTCATCGAAAAGAACCGGCTGAGCATTGTCTATCACGGCAAGGTGAGCGACGTTGTTGTCGCCCTGCGTCCCGGCCCCGGCATTCCGGACGCGTCGCCTGGACCGCTGCCGCTCAGCGACCCTCTGTTCTGGACCCGTTATCGTCGCGCCCTCGAGGAGATCGGGCGCTGAGGCCACCGCTCAGGGAATGATCACGAACGAACCCCGTGCCGGCATCCAGTCGCCCTGGCAGCCTCGAACGTGGTCGATAACAACGAGCCCGCGCTCCGCGTCGTGGCCCACCTCAGCTACGCCGCTACCCTGGACGTCGAGTTTCATCCACGAAGACCAGACCCCGGCTCGCAGTAACTCATCCTCCGGCATGTTATACGCCACGCCTATCTCACAGCCTGCCAAGCCTGCGGGAAACGCAGCCCGCACGGTTTGCCCTCGATGCACGACGCCCGGCGAAATCGCAACCTGAACCGGCGCCACCTCTGTTAGCGGGCGCGTCGTCACCCGAAAACCGCTTCCATCCCGGCGGATCGTCATTGCATAAAGGCCGGCATCGGCCGCGGAGTCGTTGTCCGTGAGCTGCGCCACAGGCTCCACCCAAAGGCTGGCATCCCCGTATCCCAGGCGGAGAAGGAACAGCGGTATCAGCGAGGTAACATCGGCCGGATCGCCTTCGAGCAGAATCCGGCTGCCGGCCGGGAGTCTCGGCGAGGCGGAGTGTGCCGCCGTCATGAGGTTCCGGAGAGGCTGCTGCTCCTGCATGTACGGCGCGCCGAGCTCCGCCGCCCGCGGAGCCTGAAACCAGTAGGCGGCGATCGCAACGACCCCGAGAAGAGCAGCCTGCCAATATGCCCGCACCCCCGCCAGGGCAGCCAGCGCCCCGCCCGCGTAAAGCGCCCAGCCCAACATCGGTATGTACCACACGAAACCGCCGCGTTCTGGAATCACACAAACCGGCAGCAGGGCCAGGTTGGCAAACAGCAGGCCGAAAAGCATCACGCGATTGCGCAGGGCCGCGGCCACCCCGAGCGCAACCAGCAGACCAACCGACAACGCCGTGCCACCCAGGCTGGGATCGAGCACCAGCTGCTGGTAGTAATGCAGGTACTCTCGCCCAATGAATGCCAGGTCAAAACGAGGAGTGTACGCCTGCCCGATGTTACTGCTCATTGGATTCGGCGCGAACGTTTTCCAGGCCATGCATAGCGCCGTCATGACCCCGAGGATGACGATCGGCCTCGCCCGTCCACGCCAGTCGCGAAAATGACTGTGAAAGACCCCCTCGTACACGATCAGCATTCCCGGAAATGTAAGTGCCATCTCCTTGCTTCCCAGGGCGGCGCCAAAGAATGCCATCACAACCAGCAAGTCTCGGGTGCCAAGGAAGTGGTCTTGCCCCCGCACCTGAACGTACGTTGTCAATGCCGCGAGCAGAAAGGACAAGCAGAGAACGTCATAGATGGTGCCATCGCCGTAGTAAAGCGCGGACAGCGCCGGGTGGAACCCAAACAGCAGCGTGCAAGCGGCTGCGGTAAATCGCGATCCGGAGACGGCTCGCGCAAAACGCCAGGCCAGTGCCAGATTCAGCCCCAGCAAAAGGAAGGCGGCCACGCGGAAGGCGGCCGGATTCAGACCGAACACGGCGAACAGCGTCCGATAGTACAGCCCACCCATGGGCCGATACTCCGGAGTGAACACGGTGAGCGCCTGAACCAGCATCATGCCGAGTGGAACCCGGCCATAGCCGTGTAAGTACGCTATGTTCAGCAGCGAGTCGGCATCGAAATACGACTTCCAACCATCGCGAGTCAGCAGCAGGAAGTAACAAGCGATTAGCGAGCCCGCGGCGGCGGTTTTGACGCGACTAATTCGCATGCCCGCCGCATTATACCCCACTGCCGCAATATCAGTACTTCGGCACGCGCGGATCCACCTTGTCGCTCCAGGCCAAAATGCCGCCCGCCAGATTCGAGACGTTCTCGAATCCCGATTTCTTCAGGAACTCGACCGCCCTCGCGCTGCGCCCGCCGCTCTTGCAGTGCACTACGATCTCGGAAGCCGGGTTCAGCTCGCCGGTGCGCTTCGACAACTCGCCCAGGGGGATCAGAACCGACCCGGGAATGCTGCAGATCTGGAACTCGTGCGGCTCGCGCACATCAACCAGAATGAACCGGTCGCCCCGGTCGATCTTCACCTTCAACTCCGTCACGTCCATCTCGCCCTCCTTGAGACCAGCCGGCGCCTGCCCGCCGCGCGGCACTCCGCAGAATTGGTGATAGTCGATCAGTTCCCGCACCGTGGGATGGTCGCCGCAAACCGGACACTCCGGATCGCGGCGCAGCTTCAGCTCGCGGAAGCGCATCGCCAGCGCGTCGTAAAGCAGCAGCCTGCCCACCAGCGGCTCGCCGATCCCGGTGATTAGCTTCACCGCCTCGGTCGCCTGCACCAGGCCGATCAGTCCCGGCAGGATTCCCAGCACTCCGCCTTCCGCGCAGCTCGGCACCAGCCCCGGCGGCGGTGGCTCCGGATACAGGCACCGGTAGCACGGCCCGCCCCGATACGCGAACACCGTAGCCTGTCCTTCGAACCGGAAGATCGATCCGTACACATTCGGTTTCCCCAGCAGCACGCACGCGTCGTTCACCAGGTAGCGGGTGGGAAAATTGTCGGTCCCGTCCACCACGATGTCGTAGTCCTTCAGGATTTCAAGCGCGTTCTCGCTCGTCAGCGCGGTGTCGAATCGGTCAAGGGTCACGTGGGGGTTGATGGCCGACATCGATTCAATCGCCGAATCCAGCTTCTTGCGCCCCACGTCGGCCGTCGCGTGGATCACCTGCCGCTGCAGGTTCGTGAAATCCACCACGTCGAAATCCACCAGGCCGATCCGGCCCACGCCCGCGGCCGCCAGGTACAGCGCGAGCGGCGATCCCAATCCACCCGCGCCAATCAGCAGCACCTTCGCCTGCTTGAGCTTGAGCTGCCCTTCCATCCCGATCTCTGGAATGATCAGATGCCGGCTGTAGCGCAGGATCTCCTCTTTCGACAGGGTCGCCGTCTCGGCCGGCGCCGTGGCGCCACCGGCAATGCTCGGCACAATCGAAATCGTATCCTGCGCGCTCACCGGCGTCGCTTCCTTGGCGAGATGCCGTATGTCCTCGTCGTTCACGTACACGTTCACGAAGCTGCGCAGCTTGCCCTGATCGCTGTAGAGATGGCGCCGCAGCTCGGCGTGCTGGCGCGACAACGCGTCGAGCAACTCCCCCACCGTTCCGCCGCTCAGCTCCACCTCGCTCTGGTTGCCGGCATACTGACGCAGCGGCGTCGGAATCAGGATCTTTGGCATGCGCTCTCCTCCAAATCCGGATAGGCCAGGTCTTCGGGCTCGGCGACGGTCTGGTCGGCATTGGGACGGAAACTCTTCGCGTGATCGAACCGGCCCTCGCGGATCGACACCACCACGAACGAATACCAGGCGCAGGAATTCTTCAAATCCGTCACGGAGAAATACGCGTCGCAATCCGGATGCGAGTGATAGATGCCGATCAGCTCGAGTCCCTCGCGGCGCGCCTGCCGGTCCACCGCCAGCAGATCCTCCGGCCGGATCTCGTAGCGGTCCGTCTGCGAGCCGTGGTAGGAGTTCTCGAGAGGCACGGCGATCGAGGCCACCCCGGACACGCCGAGCATGGCTCCGCAGCACTCATCCGGGTACGCCCCTCGAGCATGGCCGACAATGACCGCCCATGCCGCTTTCTCAATCCTTATCATTCCAGAATCGCTCGCTGAGGTATCTCTCTCCACCATCGCACAGGATAGTCACGATGTGGCCGAGCCGCCCTTCGGCCGCCAGCTCCGCGGCGATCCGCGCCGCCGCCGCCACGTTCGCCCCCGCCGAGACGCCCACCAGCAGCCCTTCTTCGCGCGCCAGCCGCCGTGCCATCCTCTGCGCTTCTTCGGTCTCGACGAAAACCGTACGGTCCGCCAGGCCCGGATCGTAAATCCCCGGCCGCACCAGCGCCGCTTCCATGTTCTTCGTCCCCTCGATGCCGTGGAATCCGGACGGCGGCTGCACAGCGATACACTCCACGCGCGGCAGGTCCTGTTTCAAACGCCGGCTCACTCCCGTGAACGTGCCGCTGGTGCCCAGCGCAGCGACAAAGTGCGTCACCGCGCCCCCGCTCTGGCTCACGATCTCCTGGCCAGTGCCTGTGAAATGGGCCATCCAGTTCGCAGCATTGTTGTATTGATCCGGGTAGAAATAGAGCGAAGGATCGGCCCGGTAGATTTCCCGGCACCGCAGAATCGCGCCGTCCGAGCCCGCGCCCGGATCCGTCAGCACCAGTTCCGCCCCGTAAGCCTCCAGCGTCCGCCGGCGCTCCTCCGAGGCGTTCTTCGGGATGCAGATCTTCGCGCGGTATCCCATCGCCGCCCCGATCATCGCGTAGGCGATACCCGTGTTGCCGCTGGTTGCGTCCAGGATCACCCGCCCCGGCCCGAGCGCGCCGCGCCGTTCCCCGTCCTGAATCATACTCAGCGCTGCCCGGTCTTTCACCGAACCGCCCGGGTTCAGAAACTCCGCCTTGGCGTGAATTTCAACTCCCGGAAACCCCGAAGCGATCCGCGCCAGGCGCACCAACGGCGTGTTGCCGATCTGATCGAGCACACTCCCGCCCGCCCTCCCGAACAGCGTGGCGGAAGCCCGTGCAGTTCCCATTCGCCCCTCATCTCATTCTAGTAATCTGGACTATCCCTGTCAACAATGATATGATTGGTCCAAACGGCTCCAGAGGGGCCTGGGAGGCTTACCAATGAGTGATTACGCTCATCCTGAAAACCTGGTCAGCACAGAGTGGGTTGCCCTGCACGCGAGCGAGCCCAACGTCCGTCTGGTCGAGGTGGACGTCGAAACATCGGCCTACGACGAAGGCCACATCCCCGGCGCGATCGCCTGGGCCTGGAGGTCGCAGTTATGCGACACCCTCCGCCGCGATATCCTGTCAGCGCCTGCTTTCGAAACCTTGATGCAGGAGTCCGGAATCGGTAACGACACCGCGGTGATTCTCTACGGCGATAACAACAACTGGTTCGCCGCGTGGGCGCTGTGGCAGATGAGAATCTACGGCCACAAGGATGTCCGCCTCATGAACGGCGGCCGGAAGAAGTGGATCTCCGAAGGCCGCGAGTTGACCACCGAAGTGCCCACCGTCAAGCCCGCCCGCTACCGCGCCGCGAGTCCCGATTTCTCGCTCCGCTCCTTCCTCCTGCAGGCGCAGGGCGCGAGCGCCGGCCGCGCCTCGGCCCTGGTCGACGTTCGAAGCCCGGCCGAGTTCACCGGTGAGATTCTGGCGCCGCCCGGCCTGCCCGAAACCTGCCAGCGCGGCGGGCACATCCCCGGCGCGCGCAACATTCCCTGGAGCAAGGCCTGCCGTGAGGATGGAACGTTCCTGCCCTACGACGAATTGAAGGCCGTCTACGCCGCCGAGGGGATCGATGGCTCCAAACCCGTGATCGCCTACTGCCGCATCGGGGAGCGCTCCAGCCACACCTGGTTCGTGCTGCGCTACCTGCTCGGCCTGCCCGGCGTCACCAACTATGACGGCTCCTGGACCGAGTGGGGCAACCTGGTCGGCGCGCCCGTGCAGCGTGGCGCGGCCGCCGCCGCGAGGGGGTAAGCGATGCGAGCGGAAGAATTCGCCGAGCGAAAAGTAGCCGTTGACGGATGGGAGGTCAATCTCGCCTCCTATCGCCTTGGGGACGTCTTTCACTGCCAGGCCGATAACGTGTCGCCGGGCGCATGGCTGGCCCGCACCACTGCACCGACCCGCGCCGAAGCCGAACAGAAAGCGCTAACGCGTGCGAGCCAGTTGTTGGCCCGCACGCGCCGTTGCGCCTGAGGCAAGGGGACAGACGTTGCCGTCTGCCCTCTGCCGTTCAGCCTGTGCCCTCACAACAGACAGCGGAGAAGCGGCACAGAGTGCCTCAAGAACTTTCCCCTGTCGCCGAACTGCGGTACGGCCCAGGCCGACGTTTACTGTGATGGATGTGCGGCTACCTTCTCGTATTTCTCGCGCACCCAGGCCGGTTCGTCGGGCTCGCCCTTGTTCGGCATTTTCTTCGTGATCGACCAGCGGTGAATCCACGAAAACCCGCCTCGCCCCGCGTACCCGTCCGCAAGCGCGTAGGCGCCATCGGCGAGCGCGGCCTCGAGCGAGACGAAGCTGTAGCCCCGCCGGCGCAGCATCGCCAGCAGGTCCGGCAGCATCTCCGCGTTCAATTCGTTGGCGTGCAGCAGCAGCACTTGTGGAAACTCGTGTCCCACCACTTCCACCGAGCGCGCCTCGAAGAACGCGATCACCGACTCCAGGTAGGGCAGGTACGCCGCCCGCACCCGCTCGGCAAGCTCCGTGTCGCCACGCTCCCTGGCGTCGCGGTACACATAGGCGAACATCCAGTCCGAGTTGTCGAACGTCACCGGCGCCTGCCGCCATCCGTGCCCGGCGAGAAACGCCTCCAGGCGCGCCTTCGTCTCGGGATCGGGTCCTGTGTGCAGCATGGGCGAGCGGAACCAGCGCAGGCGCGGCGCACCCGTCGTCTCGCGCAGAACGGCGTCCGCCCGCAGGATTTCCTTCTCGTAGTCCGCGATGGCGGTCGAGTTCAGATCGGCGTGGGAGTAGCTGTGATTCCCCAGCTCCACGCCCGCACTGGTCCACATGTTGAAGATGGCGCGCCGCTGCTCGATCGGCAGTTCCAGGCAATGGCCCGCAATCACGAAGGCGGTGACCGGCACTTTCTGACTCCGTATCGGCTCGAGCAGCCGCCGCGTCAAGGACTCCA
>DATNLV010000722.1:0-7693 GCA_035602665.1 Bryobacteraceae bacterium
GGCGGGCGCCACGCGCTCGTTCGCGATCCCGGCCAGCGCTTGCAACGTGCCCTCAAACGCCGCGGCCTACTCGGTCAATGTGACCGTGGTGCCAGACGGCGTGCTGTCCTACCTGACGGCGTGGCCAACGGGCTTGCCTCAGCCGCTGGTTTCCACGCTGAACTCCTTTGACGGCAGCGTGGTGGCGAACGCGGCGATCGTTCCGGCGGGGACCAACGGGGCGATCAGTATTTTTGTAGACGGCCGGACGCAGGTGATTCTGGATATCAACGGGTATTTCGCGCCTTAGGGGTCCGCTCCCTCACGGTCGCGGTTCGGTGCTGCGTACCTGTAGAATCGAGAGATGTCGCTGGTTGTGGTCGGTTCCGTTGCGTATGATGGCGTCGAGACGCCTCACGGTAAGGTCGAGCGCATGCTCGGCGGCGCGTGCACGTATGTCGCGCTGGCCGCCAGTTTCTTTACCGAAGCCGCCGTGGTGGCCGTTGTCGGCGACGATTTCGCGCAGGAAGATACCGATCTGCTGGCGAGCCGCGGCATCGATCTGGCAGGGCTCGAGCGTGTGCCCGGGAAGACCTTCTTCTGGTCGGGCGTCTATTCGCCGGACATGAACGACCGCACCACGCTGCGCACCGACCTCAACGTCTTCGCCGGTTTCAACCCCAAGCTGCCCGAGCGCTATCGCGCCGAGCCCTACTTGCTTCTCGGCAACATACAGCCCAGCCTCCAGCGCAGCGTGCGCGCGCAGATGACCGCTCCGCGCCTGGTGGGCGGCGACACCATGAATTACTGGATCCGCGAAACCCGCGACGAACTGGTGACGGCGCTGAAGGACTGGGATTTCCTGCTGGTCAACGACGCCGAAGCCCGCCAGCTTTCCGGCCAGCAGAATCTCCGCCGCGCCGCCCAGGCCATTTTCGAGATGGGGCCGCACACCGTGGTCATCAAGCGCGGCGAGTACGGAGCGGTCCTGTTCCGCCCCGAGGGTCACTTCATCGTGCCCGGCTACCTGCTGGACGACGTCTTCGATCCGACCGGCGCGGGCGATTCCTTTGCCGGCGGGTTCTTCGGATACGTGGCCGGCCTCGGCCTGGACATCAAGGACAACAACGCGCTTCAGGAGATCCGTCGTGGCGTCATCTACGGATCGGTGATGGGCAGCTTCTGCTGCGAACAGTTCGGCGTGGACCGTTTTCGAACCCTGACCCGCGCGGAGATCGATGCCCGCTTCAACGAGTTCAAAGAATTCACCTGCTTCTAAGCGGAAGAGCGCGCCGGCGGTCCGCTCCGTCGCCGGCCCGATCCTGGCCGCCGTTGTGCTGGCCGCTCTCAGCGCCGGCGCCATCGCGTTCTTCTACTCCAAGGGCTGCCTTCTCTATTATGGCGACGCTACCGCGCACATCAACGTCGCGCGACGCATCCTCGATTCGCGCACGCCCGGCTGGGAGCAGGTGGGGACCGTCTGGCTCCCGCTCCCGCACCTGTTGATGGTTCCCTTCGTCGGCTTCGACAACCTGTGGATGACCGGCCTGGCGGGCTCCATCCCTTGCGGATTCTGTTTCGTGCTGGCCGGCGTGCTGATCTTCGTGGCGGCGCGGCGCGTCTTCGCGGACGGGGCCGCCGCCGCGGCCGCATGCCTGCTCCTGGCGCTCAATCCGAATCTGCTCTACCTGCAGGCCATCCCGATGACCGAGGCCGTATTTCTGGCGTCGGTGGCGGCGCTGCTCTACGCCACCGTGCTCTTCCGCGAGACGCAAACCTGGGGCGCCGTGGTCGGAGCGGGCGTGAGCGCGCTCGCCGCCAGCATGACGCGCTATGAAGGCTGGTTTCTCATTCCGTTCGTCACGCTGTATTTTCTGATGGCCGCGAAAGAACGCCGCCTGAAGCACGCGCTGGTCTTCGGCCTCATTGCCTCGATCGGCCCGCTCTACTGGTTCGCGCACAACTACTTCTTTTTCGACGACGCGCTCGCATTCTACTCTGGCCCGTCGAGCGCCAAGGGGATTTACCAGCGCGCCCTGGACGCCAACATGGGGCGCTATCCGGGCGATCACGACTGGCGCATGGCGTGGTTCTACGTGCGAGAGGCGATCGGGCTTTGCGCCGGGCAACCGCTGGTCTACCTGAGCCTGGCCGGCGGCGTGGTGGCGCTGGTTCGCCGCGCCTGGTGGCCGCTGGCGCTGCTGGCATTGGCGCCGCTGTTCTATGTCTGGAGCCTGCACTCCGGCGGCACGCCCATCTTCATGCCGCAGCTCTGGCCGCACAGCTACTACAACACGCGTTACGCCATCGCGGCCCTACCGCTGCTGGCATTCGCGGCGGCGGCGCTGGTGACCCTCGTGCCGGTGCGGTTCCGCAAGCTCGCGGCCGTCCTGGTGGTTCTCGCGGCCATCTCCCCGTGGCTCGCCTATCCCAGCAGGGAGAACTGGATCTGCTGGAAGGAATCGCAGGTCAACTCCGAAGCGCGGCGGGCCTGGACGCGCGAGGGCGCCGATTTCCTGCGCGCGAACTACCATCGCGGAGAAGGCATCGTCACTTCCTTCGGCGACCAGACCGCCATCTATCAGCAGGCCGGAATCCCGCTGCGGGAAACCTACAGCGAATGCAATGGCCGCGCCTGGAAGAGGGTCATGAACGCGCCGCAGCCGCCGCTGCACGAGAAATGGGCCGTGTCGATTTCGGGCGACATCGTCGGCCACGCCATCGAGCGCCTTCAGAGGACCGGGCCACGATATGATCGATTGAAGACCATCGCCGTGAAAGGCGGCCCGGTCATCGAGATCTTCCGGCGGCAGCAATAATGCGGATACCGTTCACCAAAGCGCACGGCGCGGGCAACGATTTCGCCCTGACCTGGGCTTCCGATGCGCCGTCCGACGGCCTGCCCGAAACCGCGCGGGCCCTCTGCGATCGCCATACTGGCGTGGGCGCCGATGGCTGGCTGCTGGTACGGACCACCCCGGGTGGGCGAGCCGACGCCGAGATCCGCCTCTTCAACGCCGATGGCAGCGAGCCCGAACTCTCCGGGAATGGCACGCGCTGCGCCGCTGCCTTCCTCCTCGATATGGGGGTAGTAAGCGGCAGCGAGTTGCGCATCGCCACCGGCGCCGGCGTAAAGCACCTGCGCCTTGTCGACCGCGAAGGCCGCCGTTTCACCTTCGAAATGAACATGGGCCAGCCGGCGTACGCCGCAGCAGACCTCCAGCTCCAGTTGCCGCTCGACAGCGGCATGCAAGAAGTGGTGGCACTGTCGGTGGGCAATCCGCAATGCGTCGTGTTCGTCGAGAACTTCGACTTCGACTGGCGCCGCATGGGTGTGGAAATCGAGCGCTACCCGCATTTCCCGAATCGCACCAATGTTTCGTTCGTGCGGCGCATCGACGCGCACACTCTCGAGGTCCGCTTTTTCGAGCGCGGCGTCGGAGAGACGATCAGCTCCGGCACCGGTTCGACCGGCGCGATGGCCGCGGCCATTCTGCGCGGCGTTGCCGAAAGCCCGGTGCGGATCGTTACGCCCGCCGGCCCGATCGATCTGCGATGGGATGACGACCTCTATCTCACGGGGCCGGCCGAGATCGTCGCCGCGGGAGAGTTTTATGCCGACCGAATATCAGGAGAGGCCCTTGACCGAACCGAGTAGCTGGCACCGAGCGTTGGAGGATAAGATCCGCAGCCACACGGCCCGCGTCGGTGTGGTGGGACTGGGCTACGTCGGCCTGCCCTTGGGGGTGGAGTTCGCCCAAGCCGGGTTCAGCGTCACCGGAATCGATGTCACTGCCTCCAAGGTGGACCGGGTGAACGCCGGGGATTCCTACGTCCTCGACGTCCCCAGCGCGACGCTGGCGCCGCTGGTCTCGGCCGGCAAGCTGGAGGCGACCACCGACTTTTCCGTGATCGCCCAGCTGGACACGGTCGACATCTGCGTTCCCACGCCGCTCCGCAAGTCCAAAGACCCGGACATGAGTTACATCGACGCGGCCTGCCGCCAGATCGCGCAGTACATTCACCCGGGAATGCTGATCATTCTCGAATCCACCACCTATCCGGGCACCACGGACGAGTTCGTGCTTCCGCTGCTCCAGAAGTCGGGCCTCAAGGTCGGCGAGGATTTCTTTCTGTGCTTCTCGCCGGAACGCGTCGATCCCGGCAACCCCAGGTACCAGACCGTCAACATTCCCAAAGTGGTGGGCGGCATCACGCCCGCGTGCACCGAACTGGGCTCGCTGTTCTACTCCCAGGCGCTCCAGACCGTGGTGCCCGTGAGCTCCACCAAAGTCGCCGAAATGGTGAAGCTGCTCGAGAACACTTTCCGCATGATCAATATCGGCCTGGTGAACGAGCTGGCGCAGATGTGCGACCGCATGGACATCAACGTGTGGGAGATTATCGACGCGGCGGCCACCAAGCCGTTCGGGTTCATGCCCTTCTATCCGGGGCCGGGGCTGGGCGGCCACTGCATTCCCATCGACCCCTTTTATCTCTCCTGGAAGACCAGGCAGGCGGGGTTCGAGGCGCGTTTCATCGAGCTGGCCGGCTACGTCAACAGCCAGATGCCGCACTTCGTGGTGGACAAGATCCAGAACGCGCTCAACGGCCGCGCCAAGCCGCTGCTGGGCTCACACGTTCACATTCTGGGAGTGGCTTACAAACGGGACATCGACGACCTGCGCGAGTCGCCGGCGCTTGACGTCATCCACCTGCTCAAGCGCCACGGCGCCCTGGTGACCTACAGCGACCCGCACGTGGCGAGCATCACGGTGGACGGCGGCTGTCTCTCGTCCGAGCCGGTGGAGAAGGCGGCGGCGGAGGCGGATTGCGTCGTGATCGTCACCGATCATTCGACCTTCGACTACCCGGCGCTGGTTGCGAGCGCGCGCCTGATTGTGGACACGCGGAACGCGCTGCGCGGCATCTCGTCGCCGAACATCGTCAGGCTGTAACGGTAGCGCACGCTTCGGCGGGTCTGGAGACCCGCTGCAGGCGTGGACGCCTGCCCCACTTAATGCGCCATGGCGACGTACTTGTCGTACGTCCCATCCACGTAGACGCCAAAGTCGCTGGTGGTGATCGACTCGCCCCAGTAGACCCTCCAGGTGGGGTTGAGGTGCCGCTTCTGCCAGTCGAGCACGAACTTCACCGGCATCTCGGGATGCTTGGCGGCATATTCCTTGGCCTTCGTCATGGCGGTGGCGTAAGCCGCGGGCGAATCCGTCTTAAGGTACTGGATGGCGAAGGGCTGGCTCTGGCCGGTGGGGGACCACATGTCGGGCGAGCCCTCGGAAACACCTTCTTGCAGGTGGCTCGCGGGAACCTCGACGACAGAGTAGGTGTAGCGGCGCGACTGGCGCTCTTTCAGGGAGACGAAGATCACCTCCCAGGCGGCCATCTTGCCGCCTTCCTGGCCTGCCACGTCCTTCACGTCGAGGTTGGCAACGCTGAGCAGCACGCAGTCGGGCGCCCAGCCCCGTGCCTGCTTGTAGGCCTTGTAGACCGCGGCTTGCGCGGTGACCGGCTCCGCGGGTTTGACTTCCTTCTTGGCGGCGGCCGGCTTCTGTTCCTCCGTGCATGCCCCTAGTAGCAATAAGAGCGGCAATGTAGCGAGTATTTTGGTTCTCAGGTTCATATCGACGCTATTGTAGCGCTCGGGGACCGATGTCATCCACCAGCTTCAGTTGGGGCGGCGTACCATGCGTACGGAGGACCGTAGCCCCCACGCGATCGCCATGATGCCCGCACCGGCCCAGACCACCAACATCGCAAGCGCAAAGAACTCCGTGGTGACGCTGCTCAGGGAAGCCGGAACGCTCACCGCTAGCAGACCGAGATATCCGAGCACCCACCTTCGACGTGGCGGCGATTCGGCCAGCCACCCGATCCCGAACCAGAACGCCACGGCGAGACCCTCGTGAAGACACACCCAACGGAAGTTGAGCCCATTCCTCCACCAGGGCACGGCTTGGCTGGCTATCGCGACCGGGAGCGTGCCGAGGTTGGTCGCTCCAATCGGCCGCGGTAGCGGCCCGCAAACGGTCACGTCATCCCACCCGACGGCCGCCTGTCCCTCCTCGAAGAACGCGACAGGCCGGATCGACCGCGGCGGCGCCGCCCGCGAGGTCCGCCCATGGAGCGACCACGCCATCATCCCCAGCAGCGCCGCGTCAATCGCCAGGTTGGCGACCGGAAGCCAATACCTCAGCCGAATCCGGGGCATCGGCTCATTGGACACCGCCTGCCCCCGCCTGGTTCCCGCCAGAGGATTTGGCTTGACTTCAGGCTGCCAGGCCTCATACTATACCTAGGCAGCTAGGTAAACATGAACAAACAGAACAACGACGTCCTTCAGGGCACGCTCTCCCTGCTTGTTCTCAGGGCTCTCGAGGCTCGCGGCAAAATGCATGGCTACGCGCTCACGGGTCACATCCAGAAGGCCTCGGCCGATTTGCTCCGAGTGGAGGAAGGCTCGCTCTATCCCGCACTTCATCGGATGGAACAGGACGGCTGGGTTCAGGCCGAGTGGGGCATGACCGAGAAGGGTCGCAAGGCGCGCTTCTATTCCCTGACGCCGCGAGGCGCCGAGCAACTCGCGGTGGAGCGCGAAAGTTGGGAGCGGCTGACCAAGGGCGTGTCGCGCGTGCTTCGCTACGCCTAGCCAGGAGTACCCAACATGGCACCATGGCGCCGTTTCCTCAACTTCTTCCACCGCGCTCGCGTTGCGCGAGCCATCGACGAAGAACTTCAGTTCCATATCGACGAGCGTGTGGACGAGCTCATGGCCGAGGGCCTGAGCGAGGCCGATGCGCGGAGCCAGGCGGCCCGCCAGTTCGGCAACGCCACGCTCTACCGCGAGCGGACCCGCAATTTGAACGTGCCTCAAATCCTCGAAGACCTGTTCGACGACGCGGCGTACGCCCTGCGCTCGCTCGGCCGCACGCCAGCGTTCACGGTGGCGGCCGTCATCACGCTGGCGCTCGGAATCGGCGCGACCACGGCCATCTACAGCGTCGTGCGCACGGTCTGGCTGAAGCCCCTGCCGTTCCGCGATCCCGGCCGCATCGTGCGCATCTGGGAGACGAATCTTCCGCTGGGCATCCACACGTTCTCGGCATCGACCCTGAACTACATGTCCTGGTGCGAGCGATCGAGCAGTTTCGAATCGCTGGTGGCGATGCAGGACGGCAGCGCCAATCTCAGCGGTCAGGGCGAGCCCGTACGGGTGGCGGGCATGGCGGTGACGGCGCGGTTCTTCGACACGCTGGGCATACGGCCGATTCGGGGCCGCACCTTCGCCGTCGGTGAGGACCAGCCGGGACGCGGCCAGGTCATCCTGATCAGCGACCGGCTGTGGCGCGAGCGTTACGGCGGCGATCCCAATCTGATCGGACGGGCCATCCTGGTTAACGGCGAGAACCGGACCGTGATTGGCATCGTTCCGCTCGAAGTCGGCTTCGCGAACGACCGCGACGCCTGGGAGCCGCTCATCCTCGACCCCTCGCGCGAGGACCGGGGAAACCACGTGATCGAAGTGATGGGACGCCTGAAACCGGGCGTCTCAATCGTCCAGGCCGACGGCGAACTGCGTGGCCTCGCCTCGCAACTCGATCGCGAGTTTCCGAAGACGAACCGGGATTGGCGGGTGCGGATGGTACCGGTGCTGGACTGGATTGTGGATAGCACCACCCGAACCGCGCTGCTGGTG
>DATNLV010000731.1:0-2255 GCA_035602665.1 Bryobacteraceae bacterium
CTACCGCTCCGGAGTCCGGGGCGGCGCGTAGAGGTCGATCACCCTTTCGATCGCGCGGCGGCACACCGAGCAGAAACCGACGGGGTCGCGGGTGAACATGATGCAGTCGGTCTGGGGGCGATAGTAGCCGCGGGCTTCGTAGTTGGCGCCTTCGTAGGCTCCGGTCTTCGCGGCGTAGTCCGGGCCGTCGAGCAGCTTCTGGTCGAGGCCCATCTCCTCGCGGAAGAGCGCCTCAATTTCGGTTTCGGGATGGTGCTGGGCGCGCAGCTCGCGGCGGCGGGCCTGGATGCGCTGCTGTTCGGATTCGAATTCCTGCTTCAGCCACGGCGTGGGCAGGGCCGTGCCGGGCGCGATCAGGTCCGCCCACTTGGCGGCTTTGGGATCGGCGGTGGCGTTGGGCTCCCACGGTTCCAGCCGCTCTGTCGAACTGTTATACGACACGTCTGAGGTGTAGTACTCGTCGGCGAGCCCGGCGAAGTGATGGCCGAACTCGTGGACGAAGACGTAGGGCGTCCACTCGCTATCGGCGGAAACGGTGGCGTAGAGGTTGAAGATTCCCCCACCGCCGTACTCGCGGCTGTTGGTGACGATCTCGATGAACTCATAGGGCGCCGCCGAGGCCAGTTCGCGCAGGCGCTTGTTGTCGAAGGTCAGGATGTAGCGCTCCGAGCCGAAGGCGTCGTAGCTGGTGCGAAGGGGTGAATGGCGCCAGCGGCCGTCGGAGGGGCGCGAGATGCCGCTCTCGTCCGCGGGCGTGTCGATGGCCCAGACGTTGAAGTCGGCGCGATGCTCCTTGAACGGCGAGGCCGCGAACAGCAACTCGGTGAGGCGCCGGGCATCGTTGTGCCACTTCTCCATCTCGGCGGCGGTGTAGCCGTCGCCCATCAGCAGCAGGTCGACCTTGTCCCTGGGCTCGCCGTTCTTCATCACCGCCCAGACGTGGACTCCGGCGGGCGGGCCGGCGCGGTCGATGGTGTTCGATGCCGGATCCACCGTCACCGTCCAAACCTGGCGGAACTCGTTCTGGCGGTCGCGCTTCTTAAGAACGATTTCAACGGGAGCCGCGGGGGCCGGAAAGCGGAGCGACTCCGAGAACGCGCGCCGCTCGCGGCCCGCCTCAGGCGTCAGTTCCCACTCGCCGAAGACGCTGGCGAAGCCGCGGGAATAGAGCCGCCGCTTGGTCTTGGCGTCGATGACCTCGAAGTAGTACTTGCCCAGATTGGTGTGGTCGATCAGGCGGTCGGGAGAGCCCGACCAGTCGCCTTCGAGCGCCACGCCGTCCAGGGCGAACTGCTCTTCGGTGGCTGTGCCGGTGTGAATGTAGTCCAGCCTCATGGTGCGCGGAGCGGCCGTCAGGACCGCCGCCAGCGCCAGGGTGAGAGAGATCAAGTTGCACCTCCGGAAACCAGAAGGGTAGCGCAAAACGGAGGAGTCAGGAGACAGGAGTCAGGAGACAGGAGGGAGGAGACGAACATTTGCGTACTCCGGGACCTGCCTTTCGTATCTATCCTATGAAAGGTGATGGCAGCAGCCTCCAACATGGCGATGGGACCCGAACCGCTCCCGGATTTCGCCTCGTTGGTGCGGGCGCATCAGGCCATGGTGTTCAGCATCGCTTTGCATTACGTGCGTGACCGTTCGTCGGCCGAGGAACTCGCTCAGGACGTCTTCCTGCAGCTGCACCAGAGCCTCCAGGACATGCAGTCGGCTGAGCACGCGGCGCGGTGGCTGCGGAAGGTCGCGGTCCATCGGTCGATCGATCATGCGCGCCGGAGCAGGTACCGGCCGCAGGTGGGCCTGGAGGATGCTCCGGAGCCGGTGACCCCGGCCGCACCCGGGGATCCGATGCTGTCCGAGCGGCTGCGGCGGTTGGTTGCGTCGCTTCCCGAGAAGCCGCGCGCGGTGATGGTTCTCCGGTACCAGGAAGACCTGGATCCGGAGGATATCGCGGCGACACTGGGAATGCCGGTGCGGACGGTGAAAAGTCACTTGCAGCGGTCGCTCGCGATGTTGCGGGAGAAAGCGGGCCGGGCATTCCTGCCGGCCGCCGGCCGCCAGAGCCTTTCAAGAGAGATGGGAGAAGTGGAATGAGCCGCTTGGATGATGCACTGCGCGAGGCGCTTCGAAGCCAGGACCCGGGCCCCGATTTCACGGCCCGCGTGCTGAGGGCGGCCGCCGGCGCGAGGCCGAAAGAGAATTGGTGGGGGGCGCTGGGTCTGCGCTGGGCGATGGCGGCGGCGCTGGCGTGCGTCCTG
>DATNLV010000764.1:0-4243 GCA_035602665.1 Bryobacteraceae bacterium
GCATTCTCCTGTACGAGACCATCGGGATGCGATCCCGATTCCTCAATTACGCCGCGCCGGTGATGTTCCTCGCTACCTTGGTGGTTATCGGCCTACGCGGCCAAACGACCGTGACGAGCAACTACGGGCCGGTCCTTATACACTCCACTCTTCACATGGTCCTTCTGTTCATTGCGACCTTTGCCCTGGGGTATTCCGCGTTGGGGGACAGTGGCTGGCTCTCAAAGGCGTTTAGTTGGGATTGGCTTCGTTGGTTCGGGAATATCAGCTATTCGTACTATCTATTTCACGGACTGGTTCTCCACTTTGTCCGGGTGGCCGCGGATGCCGCCGGCTTACCGGCGCGCTTGTCTCCGGTGGCATTTGTGGCGCTTTGCGCCATCTGCTTCGCCACCACCGTGGCAGGGTCCGCGGGCTTGTTCCTGGCAGTCGAGAAGCGGTTTTCGTTCCGGACGCAGGCGGTGAGGAGCGCTGCCGCGCCCAGTGCCGCCCAGGCGTGAGCCTTAGCAGCCGCGAGGTTGGCACGAAAAACGCGCCTGGTGTAGTGCGTCGCAAACCTCGAGCAGTATGACCGATAGAAGACCAGCGGTGGGACAGGCACGAATTTCGCAAGTGCGGCGAAATTCGAGCCAGTCCCGGGTTTGCGGCCAATTGACGGCGAGGCCGTGGCGACTCGGAGGCCAGACCTCTGCCGTGTCGGGGCATGCCGTGTCAGGGGAGCCGTTGGGAAGGCCCAGTCTGGTACCATACGTGGAGTGCTGGTTGAGGGCCCCAAGACCCCGGAAACGGGACGGAGGGAACGGTTCGTAAAGAACGTTCTGTGGAGTTGGGCGGGCGTCGGGGTGAGCCTTCTGACGGGCCTGTGGCTGTCCCCGTTTATCATCAAGAAGCTGGGGGACGAGGGGTACGGGGTCTGGGCGCTGGTATTTTCTTTTGTCGAATATTACTGGCTTTTGGACTTTGGATTTCGTTCGGCGACGCTTAAATATTCCGCTCATTACCGCGCGACCGGAGAAGACGACAAGGTCAACGAAGTAGTCAACACCGGCCTCGCCTACTCCAGCGCGGCCGCCTGCCTGCTGATCTCGGTGACCCTGGTTTTCGCCGGGCGCGCGCAACAGTTCTTTCAGATCTCCGCGGCCTACCGGCCGGTATTCACCACCCTGGTCACCATGGTCGGCTGCACGTTCGCGCTGGGGACGGTATTCAGCCTGTGCAGCGGGGTGGTGGAGGGATATCAGCGGTTCGATCTCACGACCCGGGTCTGGATCACGACGACCGCATTGCGGACGGTGGGCCTGGTGGCCGTGCTGCTGATGGGTTTTCAATTGAAGGCGATGGCGATGGTGGCGATCGCGTCCCTGGCCGCGGGCTATGCCTACAACTATCGCAACCTGCGCACGGTCTTTCCGCGCCTGCACTTCTCTGTCTCGGGGATCAACGCTTCGATGTTCCGGCGGATGTTCCGGTACGGAGTGCATACGTCGGTAGCGACGGTGTCGACGCTGGTTCTGAACCAGAATACGCCGCTGATTCTGGCGCACTTCCTGCCGACGGCTTTTGTGGGCTACTTCCTGCTTCCGACTCGCCTGCTGCGGTATTCGGTCGATATGGTCTGCAAGGTGGGGTACGTGACGGGGTCGAACGCGGCCGAGATGGCGGCGCGGCGAGAGTACGACCAGGTGTACAGGATGGGTGTTTACGTAAACCGCTACTGCTACGTGCTGTTCGCGCCGGCGGCGCTGGCGCTATGCCTTTACGGAACCGAACTGCTGAAGGTCTGGGTGAATCCGGAATTCGCCCTGCACAGCGGGCCGGTGGTTTCGGTGATCGCGGTGGCCACGACGCTGGGCGTCGCCGCGCAGTACAACTCCAGCGCGGTGCTTTACGGCCTGGGGAGACACCAGATGTACGCGTATTCCCTGCTGGCGGAGGCGATTCTGAGTTCCGCGGCGGCGTGGGTGGTGATTCCCCGGTACGGGATCGTGGGGGCGGCATGGGTGGTGGCGGTGTTCATGGTGGCGAACCGCGGGCTGCTCACCTCGTGGCTGTTCTGCCGGGGCGTGGAGCGGAGCTTTGGCGCCTATGTGCGGGGGGTGTACCTGAGACCGACGCTGGCGGCGATTCCGGCGCTGCTGGTTGCGTGGGTGATCAAGCTGCGGTGGTTACCGGGAAGGAACTGGGTGCAGGTGCTAGGCGGCATGGCGCTGGTGGGTGTGGTTTATTACATAGCAGCCTATTTTATTTGCCTGGAGAAGGAGCACCGATCGATCCCCAGGCGCTGGATCGAGGAACGGTTGGGGCGGCGACCGGCACTGCGGGGCACGCCATGATGGAGGAGATCCGATGACGTCCGCGCAGGGAGGGGCACGGAGGCCCTGGGCACCGCCCGCATCGGACGAGAGGAGCCGCAGTGCGAGCTCCCTGCTGATGCTCGGCTTCATAGGCTTCTGTTTTTACCTCTTCGCCTACTACAGCGGCGTCCTTGACCTGGATTTGAGGATCTGGCGGCTGCATCTGCCCGGCATCGCCCTGGGGCTCGCTGCCGTGGCGGCGGTACTGGGAGGCCGTATTCCCCAGGTGTTACAGAGCCGGATCAGTGTGTTCATGGCCGGGTTTAGTTTCTGGCTGGTGATTTCGATCCCCGCAGCGTTCTGGCGGGGCGGGAGCTTCGCGGTGCTTGTGGGAGCCTGGATTCCGGCGATGCTGATGTTCCTGGTGGGAGCGTCGGTGATCACGACGGTGGCTCAGTGCCGCCGCGCTCTGTTCGTGTTTGGGCTGGCCACGATCACCGGAGCGATGCTCGTGACGTTGCTGGGAGTGGAGTCGCACGGCAGGCTGTTGCTGACGGGGAGCCGCTACGCCAACTCGAATACGATCGCGATCGTCCTGCTGGTGGGAATGCCGACGGTCTGGCTGCTGGCGGTAGGTCCAAGAGTGGGCAAGGTGCGGGCGGCGTTAGCCGGGGGCGTGTTGCTACTGATGGTGGTAGAGGTGCTGCTCACCGGCTCGCGCGAGGGGCTGGTGGGCCTGGCAGCTCTTGGCGCGACCGTATTTGTGCGAAGCCGGGCGTTCGGAAAGTTGGCCATCGCGTTCCTGGCGGTGGTGTTTGGGTTGGGATCGGTGGTGTTTCTCCCGCAGAGCGTGAAGGCGCGTTTGGGGACGATCTTCGGATCCCGTTCGGTGGAGATAGAGGGGCCCGACGCGGCGTCCGAGTGGTCGACGGCGAACTCGGCGGCGGAATCGTCCCAACTCCGGTTGAGATTGCTGGAGGACAGCCTGCAAGTGACCGCGACTCACCCGCTTATGGGCGTGGGTCCCGGCAATTTCGCGGCCTATTGCGCCGCCAAGGAGAAAGAGAGGGCGAGGCCGGGGCACGCCGCGTGGGTGGGCACGCACAACACGTACACACAAATATCCTCCGAAATGGGGATTCCGGGGCTGATCTTCTATGTGGGGATTCTGGTGGCGAGTTTGCGAGCCCTTCAAGAGATCGCGCGGCGCGCCAGGCGCATTCCCGGCAGCGAGGCGCGCGACATAGCGTATATGGCGCTGGCGTTACACACGTCGTTCGTCGCATTCTCCGTGGTCTGCTGTTTCAGCCACATGGGATACGAGCCGACCGTGCCTCTGATGGCGGCCATCACAGTGGCGATAAGCAAGACGGCGCCGGAGGAGCTGAGGCGCATGGAAGAGGCTGCGAGGGCCTCAAAGGCCGGCGACTCCAAACTCCCGCGTGCGAATCCGAGTCCGAGCAGGGCGAGAGCAGCCCGCCCGGTTGCCGGACGGCGATCCCACCCAGTGTAGTGCGTGTGCGAATGTCGAGCGGTAGGACTGGGTGGGACATGACTGGGTGGGACAGGCACGAATTTCGCAAGTGCGGCGAAATTCGAGCCAGTCCCGGGTCTGCGGCCAATTGGCGTCCGGAATCGCACGCGCGTTATCATTTGTTGTGCTTTTCCGGACCGGCATTTGCAGCGTCGGCGATTGGGACCGGGATGCGGCGGCCCAGACAAAACGCGCCGTCTCGTACCGGTTGTTGCGGTGCGCAGAGCAAGGCCGGGTGGACGTCTTCGAGGGCGTCGTACGCGACCTGCACCACCACTCGGGCGTTTGCAGCACCACGTACAGCCGGCGGCTGGCCGACGTAGACGCGGCGGTGAACGCGCTGCTGGCGCGGCGGTTCCCGCTGTCGCAGCCACTGCTGATACACGACTGGGCGGCATCGGACTGCATCACCAGC
>DATNLV010000781.1:0-2018 GCA_035602665.1 Bryobacteraceae bacterium
GTCGATCGCGTGGCCGTCCGCCTCGGCCTGGACCGCACGGCGGCGGCCGAGGGCATCCTGCGCGTGGCCGACGCGAACATGGAGCGGGCCATTCGAGTGGTGTCGGTCGAGCGCGGTCACGATCCGCGCGATTTTGTCCTGACGGCCTTCGGCGGCTGCGGCGGGTTGCACGCCTGCGGGGTCGCCGAGGATCTCGGAATCCCGACGGTGCTAGTGCCGTGTCACGCCGGAGCGCTCTCCGCTCTGGGGATGCTGCTGGCGGATCGCGTGCGCGACTACGCCGCGGGGGCGCTGGGCAGCACCGCGATCGGCGAGCGCTTCGAGGAGCTCGAAACGCGGGCGCTGGCCGAGATGCCCGGAGCCGTCCTCGAGCGCAGCGCGGATTCCCGCTACGTGGGCCAGAGCTATGAGCTGAACGTGGGTTGGGACGCCGCGGGCGCCGGCGCCGCGTTCCATCGCGAACACCAGCGCACCTACGGCTACTCCAACCCGGAGCGCGCAGTCGAGATCGTCACCATTCGCGTGCGCGCGCGCATCGCCACGCCGCGCCCCCGCATCGAGGCGCCTCGGTCCGCCGAAGCCGCCGCCCGTCCCGGAACCCGGCGGGCGTTCGTCGGGGGACGCTGGCGCAAGACACCCATCCTCCGCCGCGAGCAAGTGCCCGTGGCCGGCCAGGCGGGCCCGGCGCTGGTCCTGGATTATGGCGCGACGGTTTTGGTCCTTCCCGGTTGGCTCGCCAATATGGATAATATGGGGAGTCTTGTTTTGCGACGGAAGGAGTGAATATGGCTGGAGCTATCAGCGGTGTTATGGCTTTCGTGCAGATCCTTCAAGTCATCTTCGTCTACGGCATGTTGGCGGTGATGCTCCTTATGCTGTACAAGGTTTCGAAGGAAGTCGCGGACCTCAAGCGTGCGCTCACCGACATGGAGGAGCGCCTGCTACTGGCGATGCTCCCCAAAGAAGCCAAGGCGGACCGGGCCGAGCGGCTGTAGCGGCGTCAGCCAGCACAGCCCTGCCCCCCGCCCGTTGGCGGTGAGGTCCCCATCTGCGATACCCTGATCGATACCGTGGATGGGCCGCAACAATTCCTGTTGTACCTGTTGAAGCCGTCCCACTACGATGACGACGGCTACGTCATCCAGTGGGTGCGCTCCGCTATCCCTTCGAACACGCTGGCGTGTCTCTACGGCCTGGCCCTGGACTCGAACCGGCGGCGCGTGTTGGGCGAAGACGTCGAGATCGTCGTCCAGGCCTACGACGAGACCAACTCGGTGCTGCCGCTAAAGCGCATCGTGAAAAAGTTGCGGGGCCGAAAGGGCATGGTGGGATTGGTCGGGGTGCAGTCCAACCAGTTCCCGCGCGCCATGGATATCGCGCGCCCGTTGCGCGCGGCCGGCATCCAGGTTGTGATGGGCGGCTTCCACGTTTCCGGATGTCTCGCCATGTCGCCCGAGACGCCGCCCGAACTCAAAGAGGCCACGGACCTTGGCATCTCGATGTTTGCCGGCGAGGCCGAAGGACGGCTCGACGAGGTCCTGCGCGACGCCTGGCGGAACGAGCTGAAACCGCTGTACAACTACCTGGCCGATCTGCCCACGCTCGAAGGCGCGCCGATCCCGTTCCTGCCCGAAGGTCGCATCCGCCGCACCGGCGGCAACATGACCAGCTTCGACGCCGGCCGCGGCTGCCCCTTCCTTTGCTCCTTCTGCACCATCATCAACGTGCAGGGGCGCAAGAGCCGGCACCGCTCCGCGGCGGACGTCGAACAAATCGTGCGCCGCAACCTGGCCCAGGGCATCAACCGTTTCTTCATCACCGACGACAACTTCGCGCGCAACTCCGAGTGGGAGGCTACCTTCGACCGCCTCATCGCCATGCGTGAAGGCGAACATCGGAACATCAAGTTCGTGATTCAGGTGGACGTGATGTGCCACCGCCTGCCGCGCTTCATCGAGAAGGCCCGCCGCGCCGGCGTGGCCCGCGTCTTTATCGGGCTCGAGAGCATCCATCCCGAG
>DATNLV010000799.1:0-4317 GCA_035602665.1 Bryobacteraceae bacterium
CGCCATGATCGCCGAGATCCGCGAGCGCGTGCGCGCCAACTATCCGGAGGGCCGCGCCGTGAGCGGGGTGGCGCTGCCCGACCTGGTTCCGCTGCTGAACGCCCGCGACGCGGCAGAGGCCAAGGTGGCGGCGATCGGCGCGGTCAATCCCCGGCGTCCTGGCCTGCTGAACGGCGCCATCCAGCTGGCGAAGCGGACTATTGCCCGTCTGCTCGACTGGCACGTTCGCGAACAGGTGGATTTCAATCGCGCGGCGCTGGCGGCGATCCAGGCGGCGCTCGAGGCCCTGAACGAAAACAATCGGGCGCTGGCGCAACTCGCGGATGTGCGCGGTCCCTGGGCCGAGTGGCGCAACCGGTGGGAGCAGCGCCTGGCCTCCACCGAGCATCAGCTGTTGCGCACCATGGCCGAGGTCAAGACCGGGTTCGATGCGCGGATCGATCAGACCTCGGATGAGCTCCAGCAGCGCATGTGGGGCGAGCTGGCGGCCCTGCGAGGCGACTTCGGAGCCGCACGGGCAGAGTACGAGCGCCTGATCCAGACCGAGTTGCGGCTGATCCGCCAGCGAGAGTCCCGGCGAGAGTCAATGCCCGCGCCGGCGGCCGGGGTGGGCAGCAGTGGCGGCGCCGCTGCCCTGCCCTGCCTCGACTACGCCAGTCTGGCGGAACGTTTCCGCGGCAGCGAGGAGTATGTCCGCGAAAAGCAGCGCTTCTATCTGCCGTTCTTCGCGGGACGAGGCGACGTGCTGGACCTCGGCTGCGGCCGCGGCGAGTTCCTGGAGCTCATGCGCGAAGCCGGCGTCTCGGCGCGCGGCGTTGAACTGAGCCCGGAGCTGGCCGCCGTATGCCGCTCCAAGGGCCTGGAGGTTGACTGCGGCGATCTGCTGGAACGCCTGCCGGCGCTGGCGGACGGGTCGCTGGGCGGCGCCTTCTCGGCCCACATGGTGGAGCATCTGCCGCCCGAGCGCCTGCCCGGCTTAATCCGCGCCGCCGCCGCTAAACTGCGGCCGGATGGCGTGCTGGCGATTGAGACGCCCAACCCGGAGTGCCTGGCCATTTTCGCCACCCATTTCTACCTGGACCCGACGCACGTGCGCCCGGTGCCCGCAGGCTTGCTCAGGTTCTACATGGAGGAATCCGGGCTGGGGCGGATTGAGGTCCACCGCCTTTCGCCGGCGCTGGACGATGCGCCTTCGCTGGCGTCGCTGCCGGCGGATTTCCGGGAAGCCTTCTTCGGCGGCCTGGACTACGCCATCGTCGGGTGGAAGCTGTAGGGGGAAACCGGGACCCGTCCGCGCACGTCTCAAAACGTCAGACGGCCGGGAAAGGGGAGTCTCGGCCGGGAAGCAGTTGTTATACTGAGAGATCCGAGTTCTAACATATGAATCGTCTTGGCGTTCTTTTTCTGTCTGCGAGCTCGCTGTTCGCGGGTGATTTTCTGAATGGGCAGGCTGCCCGCGCCGTGATTGGGCAACCCCACTTCACCGCGCAACTTCCCGGCCCTGCGAGCGCAATCTATCCCGGCAACATGCTGCTGGGGTCCGTCAGCGGACTGGCCTGGTCCCACGGCGTGCTGGTAGTCGCCGACTCCAGCCCGTTCCGCGTTGGCGCCGATCCGCAGAATAACCGCGTCCTCATTTACAAGAATCTCTTCGGCCCAGGCGATCCCGCGAGCACCACCGGCCCGACGCAATTGCCCCCGGCGACCGCCGAACCGCTCCTCAACACCAACTCGCAGTACTGGTGGTGCCCGGTGTGCGGCGGCCGTGCCGACATCGTGGTGGGGCAGCCGGATTTCAATGGAACCGCGTATGCATCCACCCAGAAGGGGCTGCGCACGCCAACGGCGGTGGCGACCGACGGCACGCACCTCGCGATCGCCGACACCGACAACAACCGTATCCTGATCTGGAACAGCCTTCCCAATACCAACGGGCAAAATGCGGACCTGGTGCTGGGCCAACCCGATTTCACCACCGTCACTCCCAACACCGGGACCGCCAACGTTCTGATCCCGGCCGCGAACACGCTGCGGGGCCCCGAAGGCGTGTGGATCCAGGGCAACCAGCTTTTCGTCGTCGACACGATGAACAACCGGGTGCTGATCTGGAATAACTGGCCCACCACGAAGGGACAGCCGGCGGACCTGGTGCTCGGCCAGCCGGACTTTAACACCCAGACCCAAGGCGACCTCACCAAAGGCACTCCCCCGGCGACGCCTTCCAACATGCTCAACCCGGTGTCGGTCACCTCCGATGGCGTCCGGCTTTTCGTGTCCGATCTGGGCCAGAACAGGGTATTGATCTGGAACACCATCCCTACACAGAACAACACAGCCGCGAACGTGGCCCTGGGCCAGTTGGACCTGGTGTCCAACATTCCGGACAACGCGTTCACAACCAACGCGACCACCAGCGTCGAGACGCCGGTGATGTGCCAGGTGTCGAACGGGAAGGACACCAACGGGAATCCCACCTACCCACCGGAGTGCGAATACACGCTCAACCTCCCGCGATACGCTCTTTCGGACGGCACGCGGCTGTTCGTCGCCGACGGCGGCAACGATCGCGTGCTGATTTACAACCCGATTCCATCGTCCCAGGCCGCCGCCCCCGGCTACCCGGCGAGCATCGTGATCGGGCAGACCGATTTCATCACCGACAACACCACCGACAACACCAACGACACCGTGAACTACACCCGCATATCGTCGGCCGATTCCATCCGCACCCCGGCCGGGCTGGCCTGGGACGGCACGAACCTCTTCGTCAGCGAGGCTTTCAGCCGGCGCGTTCTGGTGTTCACGGCGGCCGCGTCGCCGACGCTGATTGCACCGCGCAACGCAGCCAGCATGGAGGTCTTTGCGAACGCGCTGATCACCTTAGCTTCGACCCCCAAGGCGGGCGATGTGGTGACGGTTACGATCACCAACATCGCCGGCACTGCCACTCCGTATACGTATACGGTGGTAACCGGCGATACGCTGGGAACCGTTACAACGGGCGTCGCCAATGCGGTTAACTCGGCTAACAGTGGTGCTGGAGATCCGGACGTGCTTGCCACCGCCGTGCCGGTAAACGGCACGATACGGATTCAGGCCCGAGTCGCGGGCCCCAATGCCAACAACCTTCAGCTGTCGGCGTCGGCTGCCTCCGGCGACTCGATCACGGTCACCGCCACCGCGATCAACGGCGGCTCGGACGCATCTCACGTGGCGCCGGGTACGCTCGTGGCGATCTTCGGACAGAATCTGACCGACGGCGACATGCTCTCCTCAACCAACGATGGAGTTCATGCGCTGCCCACCCGGCTGGGAACCGCGCCCAAGTCGGTCGAAGCCTTCGCCAACGGCATTCCGATGCCGCTGCTTTACGTCAGCCCGACTCAGATCAACGCGCAGATCCCGTGGGAGATCGCGCCGGCGTCGAGCATCAGCGTGTATGTGCGCACAACGTACGCCAACGGGACGGTCGCCATTGCCAACGCGGCGGCTTTGCCGGTGGCGGAGGGGGTGCCGGGGTTCTTTGCCTCTTCCGTGGATCCGAAGACCGGCCAGGTTTACAAGGACCCACGGCCGGCCATCGCGGTGCACTACTCCAGCAGCGCCATGGGCGCCATCGACCTGGAACTGACAGCCGTTGCTCCGGTGGCAGGCGACACGGTGTCCGTCACCATTGGAAGCAATACGTACACCTACACGATCCTGTCCACCGACACGACGCTCGACAACGTCCGTGACGCGCTGCTCAATCTGATCAACGGCGTGACCACTAACGCGCCCGACCCGACCGTCACCGCTTACGTCGGCGGGCAGTGGGACCGGCTGATCCTCATTGGCAACACGGTCGGAACGGCGGACAACGGCGTGGTTTACAGCGGTACGAACACCGGGAGCGGATCCGTCACCGTGAACCCGCTGACCACGAAGCTCTGCTGCGCCAACACGCGAGGCGCCCCAGTGACCCAGGACAACCCCGCGCAGCCGGGCGAGATCGTGACGTTATACGGGACCGGGTTCGGCCTTACCCAGCCGGCCCCGGCGGGCGGCTTTGTGACCGGCGTCCCGTACCCGCTGGCCGGGCCTCCCCCCAACCAGGCCAAGGTGGCGGACTTCTTAAACAACTTCGTGTCCGGGACCTTTGGGGGCTCCACTGCCGACGTTTTGAATGCAGCCTTGCTACCGGGAACCGTTGGAGTTTACGAAGTGGACCTGCTGCTCGACTCCGGCCTGACGACCAACCAGTTCGCGCAGGGGAATGTCGCCCAATTGCTCAACATCACCAACATCGTGACGATCCCGGTGGCGGTGCTGGCTCCA